>DASPUT010000058.1 GCA_035622735.1 Thermodesulfovibrionales bacterium
AGTACCTGCTCCAGAGCGTGGTGGATATGATCTACAAGGAAGAGCATATCCTTTTCCCGATGGCAATGGAGATGCTCACCGATGCGGACTGGGGGAAGGTGAAGAGGGGTGAAGAAGAGATCGGGTACGCATGGATCGAACCCGAGAGGGGCTGGATGCCAGGTGCTGAAGGTGCGCCGGCCGAAGGGAAAGCGGCCGGACAGGAAAGATTGACCCTCGATACGGGTCATCTCAGCCTTGAGCAGGTGAATCTTCTCCTGACCCATCTGCCGCTCGATCTCTCCTTCGTGGATGAGAAAGACGAGGTAGCCTATTATTCCCAGACAAAGGAAAGGCTCTTCCCGCGGAGCCCCGGCGTAATCGGGAGGAAGGTCCAGAAGTGCCATCCGCCGAAGAGCTTCCACATGGTGCAGAAGATCCTCGATGAGTTCAAGGCCGGGAAGAGGGATGTCGCTGATTTCTGGATCCAGATGAAGGGCAGGTTCATCCATATCAGGTATTTCGCGGTGCGCGACTCCGAAGGAAATTACCGGGGCACGCTCGAATGCAGTCAGGATGTCACCGCGATCCGGAAACTCGAGGGCGAACAGAGGCTGCTCGACTGGGATTGACTGCGACGTTCTTCTGATTGTTGATAAAGCCATGAGGTTCTGAAATTGTGGCGAGGATTCTGAGACTTAAAAACAGGCTCATCGCGAAGATCCTCGGCCGCTTTCCTTCTCTATGCGGACCCATCATAGCTTCCTACAGGCCGCGGGAATCAAAAGAGATCCCCTGGACGCCGGTGAGGAAAGCCCTGCGGGAATGCAAGGTCGCGATCGTTACGACAACCGGGGTGCACCACAAAGACGACAAGCCGTTTGACATGGGGGACCCTCGGGGCGATGCCACATACCGGATGATTGACGCGGCGAGGCCGGTATCGGACCTCATGATCACTCACGACTACTATGACCACTCAGACGCGGACCGAGACATCAATGTCGTATTTCCGATCGAAAGGCTCCGGGAGTTTGAGGAGAAGGGCATCATCGGTGCCCTCGCTGAAAGGCATTATAGTTTCATGGGACATATCGTTGGCGGTCTTATCGATACCCTCGTGAACAAGACAGCACCCGAAGTTGTCGAAAAGGTGAAGGCGGGCGGCGTCGATGTCGTCCTTCTCACCCCGGGCTGAGGGATCTGCAATCAGACCGTAGGCCTGATACAGAGGGAGATTGAGGGGAGAGGTATCCCTACAATCGGGATATCCCTCGTAAGAAAATATACCGAGAGCGTTAAACCGCCGAGGACGATCTTCCTCAGATGGCCCTTCGGCCATCCGCTCGGGGAGCCGTTCAATGCCGGACAGCAGCGGGCAGTCCTGGCAGAGGCGTTCAAGGCCCTTTACGAGATACGCGAGCCCGGAGGGATTATCGATCTCCCTTTCAGATGGAGAAGAGAGAGATACGATGCTTACGGCCTGGACACGGTGAAAACGATACTCGGAAAAGTTCCCGAAGTTTGAGAGCGGCAATCTGACTCAGACCAGACCTCGGTCTGCCAGTTCATCCTTTACGTACGCGTAATAGATCGGGGCTGCGATGAGGCCGGAAATCCCGAAGGCCGCTTCCATCACGAGCATCGCCAACAGAAGTTCCCACGCGCGTGCGGAGATCTTGGCGCCCACGATTCGCGCGTTCAGGAAATACTCGAGCTTATGGATGACCGCGAGAAAGACAAGAGAGGCGACGGTCACATCGAGCGAGTGGCTCAGGCTGACGACGACGATTACCGTGTTCGAGATCAGGTTGCCGATGATCGGCATCAAGCCCGCAATGAAGGTGATAATCACCATGGTCTTGATGAGCGGCAGGTGAATGCCGAGTGCGGGCAGCGCAACAGCGAGATAGAGTAACGAGAAGAGGGTATTCAATGCCGAGATGCGCACTTGTGCGAAGACGATAGCGCGGAAGGCATGACTCAGGCGCGCCGCACGATCTTCCAGCGCTCGTGCGAGAGGACGACCGTTTTTTGCGGTAGTCACCTCCCGCAGAGAGATGAGGGCACCGATTACCATGCCGACAAGGATGTGCGCGGCCATGCGGCCCGCCTCTTTGCCCGCGACCTGCACCTCACCCGCGTGCCTGTGCAGCCAGCCAACCGACCAGTTCTTTACACCCTCAGCATCATTAGGCAGGGATTCGATGAGCCAGGCGGGGAGTTTTTCTCGTGAACCCTCAATGATCTCGGCCATTCTTTGGAAGAGCGCCGGTATGCTCCCTGAATCGCTGCGGAAGAATGCTATTAGGGCCCAGATCGAGAAGCCGAGCGTCACGATGACGGCTACCGTAAGCAACGTAACCACGACCATTCTGGCGCGATCGCCACTCAGTCTCGTAAGACGGAGATGAGGAGAGAGGAGATGCACCAGTTCGTGCACGAGCAGTCCGGCGAGCAGAGCAGGGAGAAGGCGGAGATTGAGCACGAACAGCAGCGCCGCTCCCATAATCAGCCATGAGGCTATGTCATAGCCAGTTACATTCGATCTTTTCGTATTCATCTCCCGTCCCAGTTCCGGTAGTCAGAGGAGCAGGTTCTTCGGAATGCTGATACTCCCAAAAGGAGCGATTAGGTACTCTCCCTGCAGACGGAAGGGGAACCATGTCAATTGCGCGTCCGGCAAGGGCAGACTATCCGAGCGGTCAGCCCTGAATTCGTTGAGGCTCTTTGATGTCAAGACCGATTCAGTAAACCGGGCCAGAAGCTCTGCGTCTTCCCTGTCATAGTAACACCCAGAAAGATCGAGACCCCTGGGCTCCATAGTCGAAAAGGCGGGCTGGAGTCTCGATATCCTCAGCGCGATATCGAGAAGGACCTTCAGCCTCCGGTACCTGAAGGCGGGCACGAAGAAACGGAACGATTGACCGTTGTCTTCAGCATGGGTGAGGATCCAGAAAGGCAGATATGTGGTCCGGCCTTTCGCGCCCGGGTCTGTCACCTGCGCAACCTGATAGGAGATTTCGCGGAGGTCGCTTCCCAGGAGGTGCCACGCCCGGCTGCAGGTCCGGCAGGAAAGAATACTATCGTCAGGTCTCACCGGAAAATCCCATCCGCAATTAGGGCAGGTGAGGGGACGAAAACCGATGACCTTCGTTTCATCAGTGAAGCTGCGGTCGAAAGTCTCATAAAGTGAAGCGGGGGCATCTGTTTTCACGACCGACTGGGAGACCGCATCGATAATCGTCACCATAACCTCTTTCCGGCATTCCATCTCTATGACCCAGAAGGGGAAATAAATAATCGAGAGGACCCTGCCGATGACCTTGCGGCAGAGGAGGGACGGGTTGATGGCTGTCTTCATGCCGAGGGTTTCGGCTGCATCAGGGCGGACGGAAGGGTTGACGATCTTTCCCAAGGGACTCACCACCTCTTTCCTGAAGAGTTCGAGTCTGAGCACAGCCGGCCTGACGCCTAGGGAATATATGCCGAGCCCCTGAAGGTCGCATGCGACGAAATTCTTTTCGATATACCGGTCATTCAAGATAACTTCGCCGTTTTCGTAGAGCGTACCCGTTGCCGAATGATCAGGGTTCGTTTTCCCGATATCTGTTTTGGGAGGCGGGGCTTCTTCGGATGTCCTACCGAAAAGGAGATTCATCAAATCGCCTGCCGCTTCGCGGAGTGAAGGGCCGGCTTCGAATAAGGGCATGTTCTGGCATTTCGTTAACCACTGATAGCCACTCTCTCCGCTGCCGGATTCGTCGTAGTCCTCCTTCCTTTCGGGTGTCGAAGGACTTTTCTCCCAGCCGAAGTCCTGTCCGGTCATGCGGTAATAGGGTATGAAGTAGAGCTGTGCCTTCAGACCGCGGAATTCGCTATACCCCCTATTCCTCTGCGCCTTCGTCGCCTTTGCAACAGCGAGGTGCTCATCTAGCTTCGGCGCAACGAAGTAGCTCAGTACCTGTTTCCTGCCGGTAACGAGCAGGTTCGAGCGACAGTGCTGACATTGCACCGCATTTGACCCTTCGGAAAAATCGAGCGGTGCACCGCAGGAGGGGCATTCTGTCGAAACGACCAGACTATTCATTATAGACGGTCCTCTTCAGCACCAAAGGCCATAGGTGATATCCTTGACCCTTATTCTTCAGAGACCTTTTCGCCGCAGGCAAAACAGAATCTGGTCCCGGGGGGGAGCTTTGTCTTACAGTGCTTGCACAGTAGATCCGTCGTAAGATCGAGCCCGCAGGATGGACAGAATTTGTCCCCCGCCGCAAGGTCCTTCGCGCACCGGGGACATCTCCTGATAACGACCATCTGGTTTCCGCAGTGGGGACAGAAACGGCCGCTCAGGGGAACCTCACCATGACAGGTCGGACAGTTGACTACCCCTTTTTCGACGATCTTCTCCGGTGTCGCTTCACCGTTTCCCATTACCTTATAGAGCATGCCCGGTATCATCATCCCAAGGCCCGCACCGATGCCGAGACCCATGCCGGCGGAGGCATTCCCTCCGCCGGGCAGTCCTCCGCCCGATGCAGCGGCGTCTCCGAGGGCCTTGGCAGCCTTGTACTTCAGAAAACTATCCAAGTCTCCGACGGCGGCCATGCCCGAACGTTCGTCAATCATCTTCTGAACATCGTCAGGAGGGGTAATGCGGTTTATGTAGAAATCTGCCATCTCTATCCCATACTTCCTGAAGTCCTCGGTGAGGCGGGTCTTGACCGCCACTGCCATTTCATCATAGTGCCGTGGGAGATTGATCAGGCTGTCTACGGTCTCACCGAGAAAGTCGTTGAGCCTCGAGACGATTACCTCTCTGAGATAGTCCTCGACATTGGCCGTTTCAAAGGAGCCCTGAGTGCCGACGAGGGTGTTGATGAAGAGGAGCGGCTGCGTCACCTGCAGGGTGAATGTACCGAATGCCCGGAGGCGTATGAGGCCGAATTCACTGTCTTTGAATGCGACCGGTTCCTTTGTCCCCCAGCGCATATTTGTGAAGACCTTCAGGTTGACGAAGCAGACCTCGCACCGGAATGGACTCTTAAACCCCCAGGGCAATGAAAGCATCTTCGTCAGGAGCGGGAGGTTCTGCGTGGCAAGGGTATGTCTTCCCGGTCCGACCACATCGAGGCCTTTTCCGTCCCTGAAGAAGACGGCCGCCTGATTCTCCCTTACGATTAACTGAGCACCGAACTTTATTTCTGCGGAGCCTTCCTCGGGGATCCGGTGCACGATCTCCTGTCCGGTCTTGTCAAACCACTCGATGACTTCCATAAATTCCGACATGGTCTCTCCTATTCCGTTGTAACGATACTCTGATATCGGAATGCGTCGCTCATTTCTCAGAATAATCCTTCGGGCACGCTTTTCCCGAGGTGCTGGTACGCATGCCTCGTCGCAAGGCGTCCCCTGGGAGTTCTCTCTATCAGGCCTTCCTGTAAGAGGTACGGTTCATAGACATCCTCAAGGGTATCGCGC
>DASPUT010000059.1 GCA_035622735.1 Thermodesulfovibrionales bacterium
AAGGCTACCATGAAGATCGAAATCGGAGACGCCGAGAAGATGCGAACGAAAATCTATGAGGTAGCGCAGGACTTCAAGATTCCCCTCGAAGAGAAGGATATCATCGTTAGTAAGAAAGAACGTTCGCTCAGGGTCCAGATCGCCTGGTCCGTGGATGTTGATGTCTTCGGGCTCTATCACAGAACCCTGCATTTCGAGATCAACGAAGAGGTCTGACCGTGTTTACCGGTATTATCGCCGAGATGGGAGAAGTTCTATCGCTCCGCCTGAAACGGCCCGGCGCGACCTTGACGGTAAAGGCCCCTGTTCTGGCGAGGGATACGGTCATCGGCGACAGCATCGCCATCAATGGGGCATGTCTTACCGTTGTCGGCATCGAGGAAAGCTCACTATCCTTCGATCTGTCAGGAGAGACGCTCACCGCGACGAACCTCGGCCAATTGAAGGTCGCGGAGCGGGTGAACCTCGAACCGTCCCTCAGACCCGACGGAAAATTGGGCGGCCACTTTGTCTCCGGTCATGTAGATGCCGTCGGGACGATCCGCACGAAGTCCACAGTCGGTGACACCCTCAGGATTGTCGTCGCCGCACCATCGCGTGTTGCGGGGTTCCTCGTCGAAAAGGGGTCTGTGGCGGTTGACGGGATAAGCCTTACCGTCGTAGAGGTGTCGGACGATGGGTTCAGTGTCGTGATTATTCCCCATACCGTGAAGGTGACGACTCTCGGCTTCAAGAATGTGGGAGATTCCCTGAATCTCGAGGCTGACATCATCGGGAAGTATGTAGCCCGGTTTCTCGCTGGGGATAGGACAAATAAGGCTGACCGGGACGGGCAGCTCATGAAATCCCTCGCTGAGGCGGGGTATCTAGACGAAAGCAGGAAAGGCGGCAGCCCGTAACCGGCAGGAGGCGGTCTGAGACATGTTCGATCCCTTACTGCGAACTGCTGGTAGCTCCTTGCTGATTCTGTATGCGGAGGTTAGAAATGCAGAAGTATAAGTTCAATACGATTGATGAGGCGATAGAGGACGTTGCGAAGGGTAAAATGATTATCCTCGTTGATGACGAGGACAGGGAAAACGAGGGGGACCTATGCATGGCCGCAGAGAAAGTGACCCCTGCTTCGATCAATTTCATGGCAAAACACGGCAGGGGCCTAATCTGTCTCTCTCTCACCGCCCAGCGGGTCGAGGAACTTGAGCTGCCGATGATGACCGGAAAGAATACCTCCCAGTTCGGCACCGCCTTTACCGTTTCGATAGAGGCAAAAAAAGGGGTAACGACAGGGATATCGGCAGCTGACAGGGCGACGACGATACTCACCGCCATAGACCCGAAGACAAAGGTCGAAGACCTCGCACGGCCTGGCCATGTCTTCCCGCTCCGCGCGAAACCCGGCGGGGTGCTGCAGAGGGCGGGCCAGACAGAGGGATCTGTCGACCTCGCGAGGCTTTCCGGTCTCTACCCGGCGGGTGTCATATGCGAGATCATGAGCGATGACGGAACCATGGCAAGGGTTCCGGAACTCATGGAGTTTGCAGGGCGGCATCGCCTCAAGATCGTGACGGTGAAAGACCTCATCCACCACAGGATCCGCACCGATCGCTACATCAGGAGGATCTCAGACGTGAACCTTCCGACCGAGCATGGCGAGTTCAGGGCAGTCGCCTACGAGAACGACATGGACAATAATATCCATATAGCACTCGTGAAGGGTGAGATAAAACCGGATGACGCCGTCCTCGTCCGGGTTCACTCCGAGTGCCTCACCGGCGACGTCTTCGGTTCGAAGCGGTGCGACTGCGGTGAACAGCTGCATAAGGCGATGGAACGAATTCACCGGGAGGGTAAAGGGGTTATCCTCTACATGAGGCAGGAGGGGAGGGGCATCGGACTCGCCAACAAGCTGCGCGCTTACGAACTTCAGGACAAGGGCCTCGACACCGTCGAGGCGAATATACAGCTCGGATTTAAGCCCGATTTGAGGGACTACGGCATAGGGGCGCAGATACTCGTCGACCTCGGTGTCAGGAAGATGCGTCTCATGACGAACAATCCGAAGAAGATCGTAGGTCTCGAGGGATACGGGCTCAAGGTCGGAGAAAGGGTCCCGATCGAGAGCAGGCCGCATGAGAAGAATATCATCTATTTGAAGACGAAGAAGAAGAAGCTCGGCCACATGCTCGAGAACGTTTGAGGTCAGCTCCGGCGTGAGGAGGCATATTACCGTTCGCTGATGGGAGACGGTCGGCCTCAGGACGAAATCCTTTCCCTTCGCGCTGAGATTAAACGTCTCAGGAAATCCCTCTCAGAACTCACTCCTCCCCTTACCGTTCTCCTGAAGCGGAGGGGGTTCACCATCTACAAGAAAGAACCTCAGGATGACCTCCTCCTGCCTGAAGAGAGATTCGTCGATGACTATTACAGAATCCTCAATAAGTATTCTTTCAGGCTCTTTCTCAGGGATGTCATTAAACACCAGGAACTCTTCACCCTTCGGGATGTTACGCGTTATGCCACCCAAGGGGTCACGAAAGATTATACGGAATACCTCGAGAGTATCGGACTCATTGGGAAAAGAGTGCGGGCCGCCGGCGAGGGTGCTGATATCGCCTATCGGTTAAGCAAGGGTCCCGTGAAGAGTTTCGGGGTGACCCTTGAATGGTTCATCGCGGAAATCTTCAAACGAGAATTCGCCGCAGAGGCGGTGTGGGGAGTGAAATGCAAGAGGCCGGTTGTCGGCGGCGATTACGACCTCATCGCCAAGATCGATGGTTCAATCCTCTACGGGGAGGTCAAGTCTTCACCCCCTAAGCAGATTTATGCCAATGAGATAGCAGCCTTCCTCACGAGGGCCTTCGATATGAAACCGGAGATCACCCTCTTCTTCATGGATACGGAGTTGCGGATGAAGGATAAGATCGTTCCGATCTTTGAAGAAGAACTGGGGAAACGACCCTCCCACGAAATCACCGGATTCTTCGGAAAAGGCAGGGGGGCGGTTACGGCACTCCGGGGAGAGAGGATCGAAAAAGAACTCTTCCACATAGAGGACAAAATCTTTATAATAAATGCGAAGGAAAGCATTGCCGGTAATATAGAACGGGTCTTACGCTGGTTTTTCAGGAGGTCCCTATGAGCACCGAGATCGAAATATGTGCGATATGTGCCTGGAGAGGTACGTGTCAGAAGAAGTTTTCCCTGTCCGGGAAAAATATCCACTGCGCTGATTTTGTGCGGGATGTGTCCCTGAAGGAAAAATCCGAAACGGAAAAGAAAAAGGAGGAAGCAGAGAAATGATCCCGAGGAAATTGCAGGACGCGCTCTCTCTCAGCGACGGCAAGCTCAGGATAAAAGACCTGAATGCCGTGAGGAATGCCATGGACGATCTCGTCTCCGAAGCGGTCTTCTCGGAGAATGAGGAAGAGAAGAAGGACCTCCTGATCTTCATAAAAGAGACGGCTAAGGCAGCGGGGGCGGTCCCTGCATCCATTCAGGGACTCTATGAGGAATTGGGGAGGGATTACCACGGCTTCACGGTGCCCGCAATGAACGTGCGGGGATTAACCTACGACGTTTCCCGGGCCATCTTCAGAAAGGCGATGGAAAAACGCGTCGGCGCCTTCATCTTTGAGATAGCCCGTTCCGAGATAGGATATACAAAGCAGCGGCCCCTCGAATACTCTGCTGTCGTTCTGGCCGCAGCCGTGAAGGAAGGATATCAGGGGCCCGTCTTTATTCAGGGTGACCACTTCCAGCTTGTGAGGAAGAACTACCTTTCGGACCCGGGGGCTGAAACGAATTACGTGAGAGGCCTGATAAAGGAGGCGATCGAGGCGGAGTTCTATAATATCGATATAGACTCTTCAACCCTCGTTGACCTCGAAAAACAGACGATCAAAGAGCAGCAGAGGCCGAACTTCGAAAAAACCGCTGAACTGGCACGCGGCATCAGAGAGATCCAGCCCCCCGGCATCGATATCTCGGTCGGCGGCGAGATCGGAGAGATAGGGGGGAAGAACAGCTCACCCGAAGAACTCAGGGCTTACCTCGACGGCTTCAAGGAACTATTCCGGACGGGCGGCAAGGGCCTCAGCAAACTCAGTGTCCAGACAGGCACGAGTCACGGCGGTGTTGTCCTGCCCGACGGCACCCTCGCGAAGGTGAAGATAGACTTCGACACCCTCAAGACGCTCTCGGAGATCGCGAGGAAGGAGTACGGGCTTTCGGGCGCGGTCCAGCACGGCGCCTCTACCCTCCCCGAGGAGGCCTTTGACATGTTCCCGAAGACAGGCACCTCCGAGGTGCACCTCGCCACAGGGTTCCAGAACATTATCTATGACAGCGCCCATCTCCCGGCGGCATTCAAAGACGAAGTCTACGCGTTCATCAAGCAGGAGTATGCGAAGGAGTGGAAAGAAGGACAGACCGAGGAGCAGTTCATCTACAGCACCAGGAAGAAGGGCTTCGGCCCGGCGAAGAAGAAGTGGTGGGACCTGCCCGCGGAGGTGAGGACGCTCATCATGGGCGAGATCAAGGACCGGTTCGGGCTGCTCTTTGACAAGCTGAAGGTGGCAAACACCTCCGAGATCGTAGGGAAGACGGTTAGTCCCGTAACGATCACCAAAGAAATTCCGGAGCAGATAAAGAAGGAACTGTCCTGATCATGTCCGGGAGCACGGACGGGACGGGCCCCGAGAACCTGCATGGGCGCTGAAGCCCCTGAAAAGAAGACCCTCGCGCTCATCGTCGGCGGCGGTCCCGCGCCCGGCATCAACGGCGTCATCAGCGCAG
>DASPUT010000060.1 GCA_035622735.1 Thermodesulfovibrionales bacterium
GAAGCCCGCAAATGAAATTGCTTGAGTGTAAAGCATACCGCAAATTATGTCAACTCTTTTTTCACCAATCGGTGCCGGTCCATTGCGCGGAGAACAGGATAAATCTGTTGACAGGGCGGATGAATGATTATATTATAGGAAAAATTTGTTAGGAGGGAAGATGCGAAGAAGCTCGCTGGTGATTCTTTTGTCCGTCCTGATCTCGTGTTTGCCGGGTATCTCGCGGGCCGAAATACGCGAAGAGAGTTTTGAGCTCAATCCCTATTTCGGATACTGCACCGGCTCTAATTCCCATGTGCTCTGCCACAAGGATTTCTACGGCCTTCGTGCCGGCTATAACATCACGAAGAACTGGGGCATCGAGGGTGCTTTCGACTATGCGGTCTCGACCGCCGACATGTTTCATGCCGATGTCGTCTATCATTTGATGCCCGAGAAGCGGCTGACTCCCTTTGTGGTTGCGGGCGTCGGATTTGCCGATGTGCATCCCAAGCACGGGCACTCCTATGACAGTGTGATGGGCAACATCGGGATCGGTGCCAAGTACGCCATTTCCGATTGTGTGGGCCTGCGGGCGGATCTCAGGGATGTCCAGACCCATTCCAATAATGTGATCGTTTCTGCAGGGCTGACCTTTACCTTCGGAGGGAAGAAGCCGAAGCCCGTGGCCGCAGCGCAGCCTGTTGAGCCCAAGCCCGAACCGACCCCTCTCCCTGCACCGAAACCCGAACCGACCCCTCTCCCTGCGCCGAAGCCTGAAGCTGCGGCTCCCCCCGCGCCTGTAAAGGAGCCTGAAACGGTGCAGCTAGTCCTCGAAGATGTGCATTTCGGCCACGACAAGGCAGCGCTCACGCCGGAGGCGAAAGAGATCCTGAAGAAGAACATAGAGATCCTGAAAGCCCATCCGGGAATGAGGATCGAGATCCAGGGACACACCTCGATGATAGGCACGGAAGAATATAATATGAAGCTCAGCGTAAAAAGGGCGGGCGCCGTGAAGGACTATCTGGTGAAGGAGGGAGGGATATCCCCCGACAGCCTGAGCGTGAAAGGGTACGGAAAGACAGAACCGGAACTGATCGAGAAGTACCCGAAGAAGAAGGAATCGAACGAAGCCAGAACGAACAGAAGGGTTCACTTCGAAATAACCGTGAAATAGCAGAATGTCTCTCGCCGCCGATTTTCCGGCGTGCAAGGGCAAGCATGAAATGGTTCGAAGTCTTGTACATGCGATAAGATTCCGAAGGTGAGGCATTACAGGATTTTACCGAGAGTGGTAATCCCACGTTGAGGAAAATACTGTTTGGGGCGACTCTTTCAATGGATCGCGATACAAGACTTCTCACCACTTCTCACTTGCCTTTGTGTTTCGAATTGAACGGGGTTATTGCCTCTCTGCCTGATGCACCGCCTCTCTTATAAGCACCAGAAATACCACGAGCATTCCCGTCAGCAGGCCCAGGAAATTAATGAGTTTGAGGGCGGTGAGGGCGATGATGACGGCAAAAAGGATGAGGAGGCGGAACATGCTCACGAACACGAGTTTCGCGTTGGCCCTGGAGCTTCCGAGCAGTCTTTCGAGACTCCAGATGAGGCCGTTAATATTGGCGAGGCCGAGCAGGCCGCCGATGACAATGCTGACAGGGACGAAGACGGGATTTCCGAAGATCCTCAGGAACCTGAGGTTTTCCGCCTCCCAGTTCACGGCGAAGGAGAGGAGCGTCAGGGGAAGGATCACGAGGGCGCTTTTCTTAACGATCCTTTTCCCGATTCCCATTGTCCCTCCCGGCGAGCCTGAAGAGTTCACGGAACGCCGCAATGATGCCGAAGATGAGGAATATGACGGTGAGCCAGGGGAAGGTGTGGAAGAGCTTGTCGAGAAAGTAGCCCATGGCAAAACCGACGAAGATCGAAAGGGCGAATTGTATACCGATCAGCCCGACGGTAAAAAGCTGCCTGAAGAGCGCCTTGTCCTCCGGTCCTTTCTTTCCCTTGTCTGTCCGGTCGTTCACTTGCCCTCCAACCCTTCGTAATCGGATGACAGATACTCCTTGAGGAGCGCGGCCGCTTCCCTGTAAAAAGTAGTCCGGCAGTGTTTCATGACTTCGTCGCAAAAGACAGGCACCCAGGTGAGGAGATGGTCTCCGAGGAACGCTTTCTGGTCCTCGGAGAGGCCGCGCTCTGCGAGATAGCTCATAAACAGCAACTCAAGGGAGAGGTGGTCGGGAAGAAGATTCGTTTCCTCATCGATCATCAGGTCCGCGGTCCGGTAGAGCCTCTGCACCTCTTCCGTCGCCTTTCCCCAAAGCCGCGGCTCCTCTCCCAGAGGGTAGTTATAGAGCGACTCGTAAGGCTGCAGATGACCTGTCTCGTCGAGAAAGAGCTGTCTGAAATCAGCCCCAATTTCCTCCGCCGTATCGTTAAACTCCATAGTCAGTAATGCCTTGATGCTGAGCAGCGTTTCTTCCGAAGGCTCCTGCATGAAGAGGGAGGCAAAGAGTCGGTAAAAGGCAGCGCGTTCGGACCCGCTGTCATCGAAATACTTCACGATCACTCCGGAAGGTCTGTGGGAACTACCCTCGGAAAAGGCCCGGGGTTGCTGCGGAGCACGACCCCGGGACGCAGAAAACGCAGGAGGGCGATGATGAGGCGTACCCTGGCGGATGCACACATTACCTGCCGTACCTGTCGTCCAGTCTTCTGATGTCGTCTTCTCCCACGTATTCACCGTTCTGGACCTCGATAATTTCGAGAGGCACCTTCCCGGGGTTTTCGAGCCTGTGAAGTGTAGATTTCGGCACATAGGCGCTTTCGTTTTCGTGGATGAAGATGTCCCTGTCGCCGATGGTGACTTTGGCGGTGCCCTTCACCACAATCCAGTGTTCGCTCCTGTGATGGTGCATCTGGAGGCTCAGCCTCTCCTCGGGCTTTACCATGATCCGCTTTATCTTGTATCGGTCGCCCTCTTCGAGGACCGTGAATTCTCCCCAGGGGCGGTAAATCGTCCGGTGCTCTTCGGCCTCTATCC
>DASPUT010000061.1 GCA_035622735.1 Thermodesulfovibrionales bacterium
TGTTCATCATGAGCATGGACATATCGCACCTGACGCCGTCACACTGATCGGCGATAGAAGCGACCGTCTCGACAACGGCTTGGCGAAGACCCTTATCGAAGGCATTCAATTGCAGCACATCCTGCCAGGCAGGGAAATAAGGGTCTCGACCGCAGGCGAAAACGTTGCCGCCGGCATCGAAGAAGGATGCGGGATCCCTTTTGAGGTCATCGGCATTCCCGCGGATGAAGTACTCCGGGTGCTCGAAAACCCATGGGTGGTCAGGTGCCACATGGTTCGGCACGAAGTCCAGGATCAGGCGCATCCCGCGTTCCCCGAGTACCTTCCGCGCCGCTGCGAGCCCCTCGGTACCTCCGAAATGATCGTCGACTACATATCTCCGTACGCAGTAAGGAGAGCCTACATTGTCCCCCGCAGAAAAATCAGGAAGGACGCGGCGGAACTCATTGAGGAGCCCCTGATTCTGCATCGAAATTCCGATCCCCGCAGGACTCCGCTCCCAAACACCCATGAACCATAGGGCATCAAAGCCGAAGGAGGACAAAAAGTCCCATTCCTGAGGAGGCACGCTCAGGAGGGTGACGGAACGGTTATATTTCCGGCTCAACTCGTTAAGCCATACCCACGTATTGATTTCATAAATAACCGGATGTTTCGGCCATGGCCTCATTCGTTCACCTCACCGCTCCGACTGTTCTCGGACGAATGCAGCGATCTTACCGTCTTCGAGAAGCTTGCGGGGATCGAGGAGTCCGTAAAGCTGGATGAGCTTTGCCACAAGTCCGGTCCAGCCGGTCTGATGACTCGCGCCAAGACCTGCGCCGTTGTCCCCATGGAAATACTCATAGAAGAGGATATGGTCACGCCAGTGGGGATCGCTTTGGAACTTCTCCGTTCCTCCGTAGATAGGACGTTTTCCCTGTCCATCGCGGAGAAACATATTGGTCAGGCGGCCAGCTATCTCCTTACTCACCTCAAAGAGGTTCATCATCCTGCCTGATCCTGTGGGGCACTCTATCTTGAAGTTGTCGCCGTAATAGAGATAGTACTGCAGCAAAGCCCGGATGATTAAGACATTGACCGGCATCCAGATCGGTCCCCTCCAGTTGGAGTTTCCGCCGAACATGCCGGAGTCAGACTCCGCAGGCAGGTAGTCCACCCGGTATTCCTGTCCCCCCGTGTTGAACACGTAGGGGTTCCGCTCATGGAATTTGGAGAGCGAGCGGATGCCGTAAGGACTCAGGAACTCGCTCTCGTCGAGCATCTTCGTGAGTATCCGGCGCAGCCTGTCATGATTGACCAGGGCAAAGATGCCTCGGTCCGCCACGCCCTGGTGTCCGGGTCCTGTCTCATGGATGTATTGCAGGAGTTCGGGCATCCGCTTCATGCGCTCCTCAAAGAGCTTTGTAACGTTCGGGACCCGTTCACGCTGCCACCTCTCAATGACCGTTGTCGCGCAGAAGGGGAGCAGACCGACCATGGACCGCACCTTGAGCCTCTTCGCGTTCCCGTCTGGGAGCCGCAGCAGGTCATAGTAGAAGCCGTCCTCCTCATCCCACATGCCGTCATCTCCCGTTCGGTTGATGGCTGCTGCGATCCAGAAAGAGTGTTCCATGAATTTTGCGGTCAGGTCTTCATAGGTCTGGTCGTAGGCTGCCAGCTCAACACTCAACTCCACCATATTCTGGCAGAACAACGTCATCCAGGCCGTGCCGTCAGCCTGTTCGAGATAACCCCCTGTGGGGAGCGGCGCGCTCCGGTCGAAGACTCCGATGTTGTCGAGCCCGAGGAACCCGCCCTCAAAGACATTCTTGCC
This sequence comes from Thermodesulfovibrionales bacterium, assembly GCA_035622735.1. NCBI lineage: Bacteria > Pseudomonadati > Nitrospirota > Thermodesulfovibrionia > Thermodesulfovibrionales > Thermodesulfovibrionales bacterium. The sequence goes on from DASPUT010000061.1 coordinate 1,817, forward strand.
GAATCGGTCCTTGCGGTTTACCCACCAGGTAAAGTTGAGCATGAGCTTTGCGAAGGACCGTTTGAGAAAATCTATGTCCGTCTTCCCACTCATGGCCAGCTCGGTCCTGTGGAGAAAAAGCGTTGCCCAGGAATGCACCGGAGGATTGACGTCGCTGAAATTCCACTCGTATGCGGGGATCTGGCCGCTCGGGTGGAGGTAGATCTCGCGAAGCATGAGGTGGAGCTGCTCCTTGGCGAAATCGGTGTCAACGGTAGAGAGGGCGATAGCATGGAAAGCGAGGTCCCACGCTGCATACCAGGGGTATTCCCACTTGTCCGGCATCGAGATTACATGGTCATTGATCATGTGGAACCACTCCCTGTTCCGGAAGTCGCGGCTCCCGTGCTTGAGAGGATGTGCGTGGTGTTCCTCGAGCCACCTATCGGCATCGAAGAAATAGTACTGCTTGGACCAGAGCATTCCTGCCAATGCCTGCCGCATCACATTGGCCGCGTCTTCGCCGACTGAAGACGGCGTTACCGACTTATAGAACTCATCAGCCTCCCCGAGCCTTGCGGAAAAGACCTCGTCAGAATTCGCAAAGGGTCTGCCCTTCCCTTCAGGAGGTGAATTCGTGAGCCGCAGGCGTATCACCGCTGTCTTGCCTGAATCGACATCGACCTGATAATGCGCAGAGACCTTCGTGCCAATCTTTTCGGGATTCACCGCGTCTTGCCGACCATTCACCACGTAGTTGTTAATCCCGTCCTTCACGTAAGGGCTCGCGTTCGGGTATTCCGGAAAGAGACGTTCGTTGTTCGTTTCGTTTTCGGTAAAAAGCAGCGGCACATCGCCTTCGCAGGAGAGGTAGTAGTCACCAAGTACCGGATGCGCCGTCGCAATAACGCTCGCCCCGACAGGTCCTTTCACCTGCTTGAGCATCGGTTTCTCGGCGTGTTTCGATATCCACTCGGACCAGTCGTTGCGAAACCAAAGAGTAGGCAGGACATGGAGTGTCGCACTTTCCGGACCTCTGTTTACTGCAGAGATCTTTATGAGAACGTCTTCAGGCGAGGCCTTCGCGTACTCGACAAAGACATCGAAGTATCGGTTGCCATTGAAGACGCCGGTATCGAGCAGTTCGTACTCCATCTCGTTTTTGCTGCGCCCCCGGTTCGTCTCGACCAAATCGGCGTAAGGATAGGCAGCCTGGGGATACTTGTAAAGATATTTCATGTACGAATGCGTCGGTGTGCTGTCAAGGTAGAAGTAGTATTCCTTCACGTCCTCGCCGTGATTCCCTTCACTGTTCGTGAGCCCGAAGAGCCGCTCTTTCAGGATAGGGTCTTTGCCGTTCCAGAGCGCGAGTGAGAAGCAGAGGAGCTGCTTGTTGTCGGATATCCCCGCAAGGCCGTCCTCGCCCCAGCGGTATGCACGGGAGCGGGCCTGATCATGGGTAAAATAATTCCATGCATCGCCGTTTATGCTGTAGTCTTCACGAACAGTCCCCCACTGTCTTTCGCTCAGGTAGGGTCCCCACTTCTTCCAGGGGACATTCTGCTCCTGTGCTTCATCGAGTCTCTTCTTCTCCGCAGGTTCGCTCATGCTCTTTATCCCTCCAGGAATTCGTCCTCGTCATTATGCCCTCGAGAATCCATATTGTCTATTTTCTAGCTGCATTATAGCAGAATCAAGATGAGTGTCTAACAGGCGAACGGGAGTTCCCTTCTTCAGAAACGGAGGGTTACGTAAGTCGTCAGACGCATTCCAGAGGCGACCTCACGAGAATCGACAGAGCATGACTGCTTACCGTTCAGCATTCTCCGTCATGCCTTAAATAGTCGTTCCTGGTTATTGGGGATGAGGCCTTCCTGCATGAGACCCTCTTCGAGTATCGCCAAAAGAGCTTTTCTCTTATCCACCGACGCGGGAAATTCTAAGAGACGTTGTCGGATTCTGTCCGCATATAGTTTCGCGATCCCCACTGCGTCATCAAACAGGGCGCCTTCCGGTATCAGGCCATGCGCTTCAAGCACCGTCTTTATGTCATTATCATCTGGTGACCAGTCTCTTTCCATCATTGCTCCTCCTCGATACTGAAAGTTCTTAAGGCACCTTGAACCATAATTATTCTACCACGGGATGACAGATGGGCCTTGGGGGGAACCTCGCGGGTTACCTTCTCCCGGACAGATTGTTTCAATCGAGCTCTGGTTTCGTGACATGAATCGCCTGCTCAGCGTTGCGCATCGCCTTTTATCTTGACAATATGAGACCCTGATGATATAAGTGTTATACATTCAGCCAACGTATCGTTTGAAATAAACGGTGATTTTGCAGGCTGTGCGTCATTCGGTACTATCGGCAAGAGACCAAACTATGTCTTGCGGAGGACTTTATCATGAGGGATCCCTCAAAGCAGAT
>DASPUT010000062.1 GCA_035622735.1 Thermodesulfovibrionales bacterium
CCCATACCTATCAAAATAGTTAGTGGTCTGTCGTAGAAGAACGATACTCGCTGTACCGTCGAATATAGCTTCCTAATGCGGTGGGTTTTTATCGGTACTTCTCGCAGTAACGGATTTGTCAAGAGAGTCTTATTAAAAGAAGCTGCCAAGTATGATTCATATTGAAAGTAAACTCTTCAGCAGTGAAAATCTTTGTTCATCGGATTCAGACTCAGAGCGAAAATCGCAGTTGTAGGAAAGGATTGAGCAACTGACTGAATTTCAGATCTGTTCTAATATTTTTCTAATATGGTGTCAGCTGCTCTAGTTGCTATAACCCTTTGATTTTAAAGTGAGCCGTGCAGGATTCGAACCTGCGACCCGCTGATTAAGAGTCAGCTGCTCTACCAACTGAGCTAACGGCCCATTTTATGGACAGTCAAGGGTGATCAGCAAATATGAATAGTAAAACAAAAAACATCGATGCAAATCAACTTTCTCTTATCAGGGATGCAACAATAGTGGCTAATAACACCACATTTGACCGAGTGACAAATAATGGCTTTCTTGGCGCGCCTGAGAGGATTCGAACCTCCGACCCTCGGCTCCGGAGGCCGATGCTCTATCCAACTGAGCTACAGGCGCATCACGCATTGCCATGAATAATCAGTTGCAACTAAATCTTTTCAAAATGTCTATTTGGGGTGGGCGAGGGGATTCGAACCCCCAACACCTGGAGCCACAGTCCAGTGCTCTAACCGTTGAACTACGCCCACCGTGCAGCAATGAATCGTGATCCGGTTTTCGACACAGTCGATTATACCCGATTACGCCTTACTCAATCACCAAGTATTTTGACCATCGCCTTATATGCATATAATTGCCTGGCGCGCCTGAAGGGATTCGAACCCCTGACCCACTGCTTAGAAGGCAGTTGCTCTATCCGACTGAGCTACAGGCGCATCCGTAAGAGTGATTCTGAGCAGCGTCAACGTATTCGCCGGCATACTCTCGCAGTCATATGAGACTCGCCGGGTAACGAAATCATAACGACTGCTGTATCTGCAACGCAAGTATGATGTCAGCTTGGTCGGGGCGAGAGGATTTGAACCTCCGACCCCCTGCTCCCAAGGCAGGTGCGCTAGCCAAACTGCGCTACGCCCCGAAGTTAATAAAGTAATGGATTATAGCGTTAAAAGTCAAATTTCGAGCGGAATATGAAGGGACAAAGGGACGAACGATGTCGTTCGGCTTGGGGCAGCTCTTATTCTCCTAAAGCCCTCCAGAGTGGTCCGCTACGATGGGAAAGGCGAGGAGCACACGGGACATCGGGGCTTATGGTTCGGGCGAGCTGATGAGAGAGCGGATCAACGCAAACCTATTCTTGACCTTGAATTTCATGTAGACGTTGCTCAGATGGTCTTTTACCGTCTGCTCGGATATATCGAGATCCTCCGACATTTCGCTGTTCGTCAATCCGTCGAGAACTCGCCTGAGTATATCCGTTTCTCTCCGCGTCAGGCTGAAATTCTTCCTGATTCTGTTCAGGTCGAAATTATTCGATACCGACTGCTCGACGATAAAGACCGTCACGAATGGACTTGGCCCTTCAGAGGGTTGTACCCTGAACATCCATGTGCTCGGCGATCCGTCAAGCTTTTTTGATATATAGATGTCGCCGGGGAAGAGCTCTCTCAGATGTGCCGTTCCTATTACGTCAAAGATTCTCTTGTTTACGGCTTCGACCTCTTCAGGGATAGTGAAACGCTTCAGGAAATTCTCGGCCTGTCGGTTCCTGTACGTGATGCTCAAGTGAGGATCAAAGACAAGCACGCCAAGAGGCATCTTGTTCAGGATAAAATCTATGACTTCATTGTTATCCATTACGTTTTAACGTAAAGGAGAAGGAGACGGATTTCTACCATGATACCACACCTTGGCGGCCAATCAAACTGAAAAAAACGAGACATGTCGCGTCGGTGCTATACGATGATCCTTGTACCAGCATTTCCCCTCAGCGCTTCCAGGAGATCTTCAGGCCTTGTGATGAGGACCTCATCTCCTCCCGATTCGAGAAACGCGATGGCAGCCTCGATCTTCGGCCCCATGCTCCCGGCAGGGAACTGCCCCTCCCCGAGATATCTCTTCGCATCGTTCATTGTGAAAGAATGTATTCTGCGCCTCGAACTGCTGTCCCAGTTGAGGTAAACGCCGTCCACATCCGTTACGATTACGAATGTTTTCATGCCGATTTCACGGCAGAGGAGGCCCGCCGTGAAGTCCTTGTCGATAACCGCGTCGACACCCTTCAGGATCCCTTCTTCCTCGATTACCGGGATGCCACCTCCTCCGCATGCGATAGGCAGAATATCGATTTCAAGAGCGGCGCGTATTGCCTCTGTCTCAACTATCCTCCGAGGCATCGGCGAAGCCACAAGTCTTCTCCATCCCCTCCCGGGTATCCTCTTCATCGTCCATCCCGACGTCTGCCTTTCTCTGACGACCTGCTCATCCGGATAGTAAGGGCCTATCGGCTTTGTCGGATTAGTAAAGGCGGGGTCATGCATATCCACTGCGACGTGAGTAATAATGGCAGAGACGGTTTTCTCGATGCCGATTCCCTTGAGTTCATTTCGCAGGCTCTGGACCATCATCGCCCCAATCCCACCCTGGCTGTCCGCGACGCAGACCGAGAGAGGCATGGGTGGTATGTAGTCCCTCGCACATTCATTTCTGAGAAGGATGTTCCCGACTATCGGCCCGTTACCGTGGGTAATCACGATCCTCTTCCCTTCCGAGACGAGGGCCGCGACGGGTTTCATGCAGGCGGCGGTGTGGGTAAACTGTTCTTCGATATACCCCCTTTCACCCGGCAGGATGAGTGCATTTCCACCGAGGGCTATAAGGACACCTTCAGAAGACATACTCCTCCAGGAAGGAATCAACCAGTCCTTCCAGGTTGATATCGAAGTCATAGGAAACCTTTACCGCAGGCTTGTCGATCCTGAGTATCTTCTCCAAATCTACCGGGGTCGCTATGACGACCGCATCTGCGGGCGTTTCCGCTATCGTCTCCTCCAGCTCTTGTATCTGGGTCTTGGAATAGCCGAGCGCGGGAAGCACGGGGCCTATGTGGGGAAATTTTGCAAAGGCCTCTTTGATCGATCCAACGGCGTAGGGTCTGGGATCGATGAATTCCGAGACAATCCCGACGGTAGCGGTCAGACCTGCACCGTGCGGCATCCCGCCATGGGTAATGGTAGGTCCGTCCTCGATGATGAGGACCCTCTTATCCTCTATCAGGGCAGGGTCGCTCACGGCAAAAGAAGAAGGCGCCTCAAGGATGCCGGCGTCCGGGTTTTCCTCAGCGATCGTCTTCCGGATGCGGCTCAGGATATCTTCGCCGACCTCGTTCACTTTTGTGATTATCAGGAGATTCGCCCTCTTCAGGTTCACCTCGCCGGGATAGAAGAGTCTCTCCTGTCCCGGCCTCAGGGCGTCGATGAGCACGATTTCGAAGTCCGGAAAGATGAAGGGGAAATCGTTGTTGCCGCCGTCCCATATGATCACCTGGGACTCTCTTACTGCTTCACCGAGAACTTCCCCATAATCGATGCCCGCGTAAACCGTAATGCCTCTCGCCACAAGGTGCTCGAACTCCTCCCGTTCTTCGATCGTGCAGGCACCCCGGTCAACATCCCCTGCTGCTGCGAACCGCTTAACAGGGATGAAGTCGCAGTAGGCCATGGGATGCCGCATCACAGAAACGCGCAAGCCCCTCTCTTTCAGTAGTCTTGCCAGCTTACGGGTGATGATCGATTTTCCGCAGCCCGTTCGGACTGCGCAGACGGAAAGTATCGGTACGCTGCTCCTGAGCATCGTCTTTTCAGGGCCGAGAAGCAGGAAATCAGCGCCGAGGGAAAGCACCTCCGATGCCTTGTGCATGAGCTCTTCGTGAGAGATGTCGCTGTAAGAAAAGACGGCCGTTGTGACGGCCCTATCCCTGATAATTTCAGCGAGTTTCTCCTCCGGGTAGATGGGGATGCCTCCGGGGTAACGCTTCCCCGCAAGTGCAGGGGGGTAGACCCTGTTTTCGATGAAGGGTATCTGGGCAGCGGTGAAGGCAACGACTTCGAAAGAGGCGTTGTTGCGGAAGAAAGCATTAAAGTTATGGAAGTCCCTTCCTCCCGCACCGAGTATCACTACCTTTTCCATAGGAGATTTATAGCATCAAAAGGGGGTCGTGTCAATAAAACTCCCTCCTCTCTTCGGCTTTGATTCTCTCGCGCGGCGCACTTGCTCAAAGACCCGCAATTAGTGCAAAATATACGGATTCTGTAACGCTTTCTGACGCGAAAAGGGGACGCATGTCTTTAAGAGTCGCTGTTGTCGGTGCGGGCTATCTCGGGCAACACCATACGAGGGTTTTTGCTGAGATGCACGGAGTTCAGCTTGTCGGGGTCGTCGATATCGATGCGGCGCGGGCCGATGAGGTAGCCGGGAGATACGGTTCGAAGTCCTATACGGACTATCACGATGTCCTCGGCGGTGCCGATGTGTTGAGTATTGTCGTTCCCACTACCGCACATTATGAAATAGCACTCGACTGCATACGGGCCCGGAAAGATGTTTTCGTTGAGAAACCGATAACCGTAACGGTGGCTCAGGCAAGCGAACTGATACGGGAGGCTGAAAGGATGGGCCGCATACTTCAGGTCGGACACCTCGAGCGGTATAATCCCGGCGTCATCGCTCTGTCCCGGATGGTGAAGGAACCGCGGTTCCTCGAAGCGATAAGAATATCCCCTTTCCTCAGCAGGGGCGCGGATGTGGACGTAACGCTCGATCTCATGATACACGATATAGACGTCATACTCAGTCTTGTCCCTTCTCCCATAGAGACGCTCCGGGCGACCGGTTATTCTGTCGTGACCGATAAGATCGACGAGGCGAGGGCGTGGATAGAGTTCCGTGACGGAACCGTGGCGCTCCTCACCGCTAGCCGCATAGAGCGGGAAAAACAGAGGAAACTGAAAGTGTTCCAGAGAAACTCGTGCATCGAGCTCGATTATCAGCGGTCAGAAATCCGGAGATATTATCGTCCGTCGGAAGCGGATGATGGACAGAAGCCGTTTGATCCCTTCGCCTGCGACCTCAAGATCGAAGTCCGGAGTGAGTCCGTTTCCGGCTGCTCGATCGATACGATCAGACCGGAATATATGGAGCCACTCGCGAAAGAGCTACAGGATTTTATCCGTTGCGTGACCCTCAGGGAGAGGCCGAAGGTCTCCGGTGTCGAGGGAAGGGATGCCCTGGAAGTGGCGCTCGAAATAAATTCCGTCATGAGGTGAACCTTGAGATGATACCGATGGTCGATCTGAGCAAACAGTTTGCGGATGTCAAGGAAGAGATCTTCGAGATGATGAGTCAGATACTCGAGAGTTCCCACTACATACTCGGACCGAAGGTTCAGGAATTTGAGAAGAAGGTCGCTGCTTACATGGGTACCGACGCCGCTCTCGGCGTGGCTTCAGGGACTGATGCCCTCCATCTCTCCCTCGAAGCGCTCGGCGTCGGAGACGGTGACGAGGTGATTACGACGCCGTTCACCTTCTTCGCTACGGCGGAGGCGATCATCTATACCGGCGCGCGTCCCGTCTTTGTCGATATCGAACCGGGCACCTTTACGATGGACTGCAGCAAGATAGAGGAGCGGATAACGCCGAAGACCAAGGCCATCCTGCCTGTCCATCTTTTCGGCCATCCCGCTGACATGGAGAAGATCATGGACATTGCGGCGAGGCATGGCCTCTCCGTGATAGAGGACTGTGCACAGGCCTTCGGTGCTGCAGTGGGAAAGAGAAAAGTCGGGAGTTTCGGGCAAGCCGGCTGTTTCAGTTTTTATCCGAGTAAGAACCTCGGTGCTTACGGAGACGGCGGGATGATAACGTTTCATGACGGAAACCTCTCCGAGCTCTTGAAAAGCCTGAGGAATCACGGGTCGAGAGGCGCATACGTCCATGACGCCGTGGGCTTTAACAGCAGACTCGACGAGATACAGGCCGGGGTGCTCCTCGTGAAGTTTAAGAGGCTCGATGAATATAACCGGAAACGGCGGGAAAAGGCCTCGTGCTACCGTTCCCTGCTCTGCGATTCGGTCCGATGTCCGTCCGAAAAGGAGGGAAATTATCACGTGTACAATCAATATACGATCATGTCCGGGGACAGAGACGAGATCCAGAGAAGACTGAAGGAATCCGCGGTCTCTTCCGTCGTTTATTACCCCCTGCCCCTTCATCTCCAGCGTGCGCTGAGTTTTCTCGGACACCGGGAAGGTGATTTCCCGGCCGCAGAAAGGGCATCGCGGGAGGTGCTCTCCCTGCCCATTTATCCCGAACTTGAAGAATCGGCGATAGAAGAGATCGCCGCGGCAATAAGGAAGGTTTCCGGATAACCAGATGAAGACCGTCATGATTGTGGCAGGCGAGAGCTCAGGTGAGTGGTACGGTTCTCTCTTGGCAGGAGAACTGAAGCGTTTCTGGCCGGGCATCAGAGTTCTCGGCATCGGCGGTTCGAGGATGAGGGAAGCCGGAGTCGAGATCCTTGCGGGGATATCCAGCGCGTTCGGCATAGCGGAACTCCTGCCTTCATTGAGAAAGATCCGGGAATCATTCAGGCTGGCGGTAAAGGCCATTACCGAAACGAGGCCCGAGGTTGTCGTCCTCATCGATTTTCCCGATTTTAACTTCAGGCTCGGCAGGGTTGCGAAGCGATATGGGCTCAAGGTCCTCTACTATGTGAGCCCTCAGGTATGGGCCTGGCGGAAGGGACGGATACGGGTCATGGGAGAGATTGCCGACAGGGTCGCTGTGCTGCTCCCCTTTGAAGAGGAGATGTACCGAAAGGCAGGCATCCCGTCGGAGTTTGTCGGTCACCCCGCCATGGAAGAGATAGAGGAGGCGCGGAAGGCAGGGGACTTGCCGGATAGCGACAAGCCGGTCATGAGAAGAAAACTCGGGCTTGCCGCCGGACAGCCGGTAGTCGCTCTCCTCCCGGGGTCAAGGCCCCATGAATTGAGGACACTCATGCCCGTCTTTCTCGACCTTGTTAAACAGATTAAGGCGGAATTACCGGAGTCCGGATTTGTTATGCCCATCGCTCCCAATATCGATGTCGAGAAGTTCAGGCGGTATATCGATGCGCTTACGCTCGAAGGCGTCTTGATCGTGAAGGGGAACTCGATAGAGTGTCTTGCCTGTTCTGATCTGGCGGTCATCGCCTCCGGCACGGCGACCCTCCAGGCGACGCTTCTCGGCGTGCCCTTTGTCGTCGTCTATAAGGTCTCTCCCGTCACGTATCTTATCGGCAGGGTCTTCGTGAGCGTGCGGCACATATCCCTCGTGAATATTATTTCGGACTCGGGGGTCGTTCGTGAGCTCATTCAGCGCCATGCAAACGCGCAGGATATTATGCAGGAACTCAGGCGTATACTCTTCGATGAACAGTACCGGCTCGGGATGACGTCTTCCTTCGAAAAGGTACGGAGAATTTTTGCTGGGAAACGGCCATCCCGCAGGGTTGCGGAAATGATCGGCGAGATGGCGGGATGGGAACTCCAAAAGGTAGGAGGCCCTTCAGGGAGGGATTGATGGAGGGTCTAAGGAAGATATTACTCCTGGTGATGCCGTACTGGAGGCGTCTCGTCGTCGCAGCCATCTGCAGTCTCATTGTCTCCGGACTGAACGGAGCCCTCGCCTGGCTCGTCAAGCCGGCGGTCGATAAAGTCTTCATCGAGAGGAGTACGACGTCGATCTTACTCCTGAGCACAGGGATCATGCTCGCCTTTCTCGGCAGAGGGGTTTTCAGGTTCTTTCAGTCCTATCTCATGATGTCTGCCGGTGCCAAGGTCGTGAGAGACATACGGGATAAACTCTACCAGCACATGCTGTTCCTGCCCATGAGCTTCATACACAGAGATTCGACGGGCAACATGGTATCAAGGGTCCTGAATGATGCCGGTGCCGTTCAGGGCTTTCTCGCCTTCACCGTTAAGGACCTTTTCGTCGAGAGTACGACGGTGATAGTCCTCATATGTGTTGCGGTAGTCAGGCGCTGGGATCTCACCCTCATCTCGATCATTGTGCTGCCCTTCGCTTTCTATTTTGTCGGGAAGTTCGGCAAGAGGCTGAAGAAGGTGAGTGACCGTACGCAGGCGAAGATAGCCGCCCTCACCGAGATTCTGACGGAGAGCTTCACGGGGAACAAGATCATTAAATCCTTTTGTCGTGAAGGGGACGAGGTCGCCCGGTTCAGGGAAAGGAATCAGGACTTTTACCGGGAATTGATGCGGAGCACGAGGATTACCGAGGCTACGAACGTAATGATGGAGTTCGTCGGAGGAATCGGAATCGGGTTTGTTGTCTGGTACGGGGGAAGTCTCGTGATCGGGGGGGCGATGACTGCGGGTGATTTCTTCTCATTCCTCGCTGCGATCTTCATGATCTATACGCCTGCGAAGAGGCTCGCTTCAGCCCACAACGTGCTGCAGCAGGCGAAGGCTCCGCTCGAGAGGATAGAGAAGATGCTGGCGGAGAAGCAGGAAAGCGGCGGCACGGTGCCCTTGGGAGGATTTGGAAGAGAGATCGTCTTTGACAATGTCTCTTTCCGGTATGAGGAGACAGAGAGTGACGCCGTGCATGCGATCAGTCTGAAGGTGAAGAAGGGTGAGATTGTCGCCTTAGTGGGGCGAAGCGGGGCGGGCAAGACGACCTTTGTAGATCTCATCTCCCGGTTCTATCCGCCTGCCGAGGGCAAGATTCTCATTGACGGTCTTGACACATCCACGGTAACGCTCGGCTCTCTCCGCTCCCTTGTCGGCATGGTGACGCAGGATATCATCCTCTTTAATGATACGATACGGGCAAATATCTCCTATGGAAAACCGGAAGCCTCGGAAGAGGAGATCGTCAACGCGGCGAAGGCTGCTTATATCAACGATTTTATTCTCCAGTTGCCGCGAGGGTACGATACGGTGATCGGCGAACGAGGCGTCAGGCTCTCGGGGGGGCAGAAGCAGAGGCTCTCGATCGCGCGGGCGATACTGAAGAACCCCCCGATACTCATCCTCGACGAGGCGACATCGTCGCTCGATACCGCATCGGAGGTGATGGTCCAACAGGCGCTCGAAAACCTCATGAACGACAGGACAGCCTTTGTCATAGCCCACAGGCTCTCCACGGTGAGGAAGGCGAGCAGGATTATCGTCATGGATAAGGGCAGGATTGTGGAGGCGGGCACGCATGACGTGCTGCTCGAATCGGGCGGCATCTACCGGAAACTCTACGACATGCAGTTTGACGACAACAGAGCGGATACTATGACGGATGAAACTTCGGCAAGAACGGAACGCCCTCTCTAATGTTTCTTCTTTACAGCCTTCTCTATTTTCTCGTTATGATTCCGCTTCTCCCTTTCGAGTTTCTCAAACGGCCGAAGGGCATCAGACAGAGATGGTTCAGGGAGAAGCGGGGTTTTCTCAGCCCGTCATCAACTTCCGGCTCCTCACCGCTCATATGGGTCCATGCGGTTTCGATGGGAGAAGTCTTATCGGCAGTAACCTTTCTGAGAGAATTGAAAAGACGATACCCTGGTGCGGGCATCCTCCTTTCAACAATAACCGATACAGGCCAGAAAGTCGCTGAAGAACGGTTAGCTGATGTCGCGGATATTATCTATCTTCCTTTTGATCTCGTGCGCGTCATAAGACGGGTGCTCGGGGAGATGAGACCCGATGTCTTCATAACCATCGAAACGGAGCTCTGGCCGAACATCTTCAGACGTTTCAAGCGGGAAGGTATACCGGTTATCGTCATGAACGGTCGCCTCTCTGAAAGATCCTTTACGGGCTATCGAAAGATCAGGTTTTTCATGAGAGCCGTGCTCGATTCTGTTGCGACGTTCTGCATGCAGGACGAGACATCGGCTGAGAGGATGAGGGCACTCGGCGCGGACGGGTCTCGCGTTGCCGTGACCGGAAATTTTAAATTTGATATGAGACCTCCGGAGAGACCCCCGGACTGGTTGGCGATGTTGAAGGGCCCGGTCATCCTGGCGGGGAGCACCCATGAAGGCGAAGAGGAGATGATGGTATCCTCTTTTCAGAGACTCGAAAAGGATTTTCCCGGACTCAAGCTCATCATTGCCCCAAGACACCCCGAACGTTTCAAAGATGTTGAGACTATGGCAGTAGAACGGGGAGTGCCCTGCATGCGAAAGTCCGAAATCCTCGGGCTGTCGGCGTCCCATGGACAGGGCCTCATCGGGAGACCGGTATCAGATAGAGGCGGGTGTCCGGCAGAGAAAGGCGGACCGCTTTCGGGTGCATTGGTGATCATCCTGGACACCATCGGAGAACTTTCTTCGGCATATGGCGCGTGCGACATCGCCGTCATCGGCGGCAGCTTTGTGAGGCACGGCGGACATAATCCCCTCGAACCGGCATTGTGGGGAAAGCCTGTCCTCTGCGGTCCTCACATGGAGAATTTTCCGTTTGTCGCGGACTTTTACCGGGAGGCGGCTGCACGGGAAACCGATGAAGAAAGACTCCACGGGGACCTTGAGGAGCTGTTGCAATCTCCCGAGAAGAGAAAGGCGATGGGGGAAAAAGCGGCAGAACTCTATCGCAAAAAGGCGGGTGCCGTCGACCGGGCTATAGCGGTGTTAGAGCGTTACATCAAATGCTAACTCTTTTTCTCCGAAGAGAAACCGCTTTCTTAAGGCCCTGATCTTTACGGCATCGCCCTTTTTCTTGTATAAGAAGAAGATCTGCACGTCCTCCAGATGTTTTACCGGCGTATCATCGAGGGAGAGAAGAATGTCGTCCTCTCTCATGCCCGCCTTTTCAGCGATACTCGTGGAGGCGAATCCGGCTATCTTCACCCTGCCTTTTTCTTCCTGCAAGATTACGCCTATCTTCGGGGATGCGGGAGCCTTCACCGGCTGCGGGAAGAGAATGAAATCGGCGATATCTATTTCCGGTGACGCATCCTGGACGACGACCGCATAATCAGCCCCGTTCCTCCGGTACGTCCTCTTCGGAATCCCTGAACCGAAGAAGAGATGCCCTGCACCGGCGATGACGATCATCTGACGGTCGGGGTTCTTCCGGAGATATTCTGCGATGGATTCCGCCATGGTTTCATCCCATACGATCTGTGACTGGTAAAAGTTTTCGAAGCCGGATCCCCTTGATGATTCATGATTCTCAAAGATCTCTTTCAATCTGCCCTTGTACGACTCATCCGTCATATCCATACTTTCGGGGAGCTCTTTCTTCTCGTCTTCGGTAAGGGAGTCTATGCCGCTTCTTGAGATCTTACCCACGATCTCTTTCCTGATATTAAGGGCGACCACCGGTATTCTCTCATCCCTGGCGAACCGCAGGATATCCC
>DASPUT010000063.1 GCA_035622735.1 Thermodesulfovibrionales bacterium
CCTGCGATATCATGAGGGCGACATCCCGTTTTTCCGTATTCTGAAACTCCGTGACTACTGCCGGGAAGGGTCTGGCCTGCGCGAAGACGTCGGACGGGGGCCAGATGAGGTTTGGAGGGAAATAGGTCGGGAGATAGATGCCCTTGAAGTTCAGTTTCTTCCTCACTTCTTCAATGCTCCCGTATCTTCGCATGGAATCTGCCTGAAGCGCTGTGGGCAGCCAATTCATGACCTTCAGCGATACGATGAGGAGCGCAACCATTACCCCAAAAGAAAGAAAACCGAGAAATTTCCTGCGCACGTCGCCCTCCTTCTTTGTCAAACAATAAAGTAGTTTATCGTGATTATCACAACCAGGGTAAGTGTCAATTGCAGCCAGGCCTTCCCCTCACGCTCCCCCGGACCCTCTTCGAGCCTCAGAATCCTGCTCTCTATATGAATATTATGGCTGAATTCCTCGAGTGATTCCCTCAGGCGGGTAATATCTTGAAACTGCACGAGTTGCAGAGCTTTACCTTTATAATAGAGCTTCTTCAGGGTTTCCGAAAGTGCGTGGGGGTTCTGCGTTAGAGCGACCGCCATATCGTCGCAGATTTTTTCTTCTTCCTGCACGATCCTCCTGAATTCGAGAAGGACCACGGGATTGAAGAACATGAGTATTCGGAGAAAAAAAACAACAACGAGAAAAGGCCGCTTGTTCCTCATAATATGCGCGAGTTCGTGGGCGATCGCCGCCTGCATCTCGTCAACCGTGAGCGCGCTGACGAGTTCCGTCGAGAGAAAGATCGCGGCGTTTTTGCCGGTGGTCGAAAACAGGATGAACTCCTCATCATCGATAACATAGACGCCGGGCCTTTCTCCGGACAGTCCGCGCAGCGCCTGACCGACGACGGAATGCTCGCCGGCCTCCTCCATGTCCGGGTCTGGTCCTTTCGATTCGAATGTATGCCTCACCACAGGGATAAGCTCCTGAAAGAGAAATATCGCGGTTGTAATAAGCAAAAGGCCGAAGAAGAGAAACCCCGCCGAAATCGTCCCCCACAATGTCGGGGTCAGCCATCCGTTGATATTAAAAATCGCCTCCGCGCGGAAAGAGAGGGAACCCCTGTCTGGGTTCAATACCTGATAAAGGGGGAAAGAGAAAACAGGAACCAAGACCACGATGAGACGAAACCTCTGTTTCACCAAGGGGTCTTTAATCCTCCATATCACAAAGGCCCGGTCCACGACGACGGCAGCGATGAAGGAATGGAAGACCGACTGAGCCAGATACATGCCTGGATAGGTATTAAGAAAGTTCGCAATATCCATGGGCATTGTCTGACCTTTTGAAAAGATACCGTGTCATCCGGTGAAGCCCATCATGAAACAACCTCCATCCCGAGCATTCTCCGGGGGTTGACTATCCCTGCCTCTCGTATCGCCTCAAGGGGTATCCCCTCTTCTTCGAGCACGTGAACCGCATCTGCGATGCCCCCGCCTCCGCCGATAAGGACTCCCTCCGCTCCGTGGAGAGGTTTCCCCGCGATCTTCGCCCCCTTGACGGAATCGGATACAAGGACGATCCTGTCCCATCTCTTTACCGAGAAGATGAGTTTCAACGTCTCACGATGAAGATGCACGCCGTCCGCAATCACTTCACTATAGGTGTCCCTGTCGAGCATCCCGAAGCCGGCAAGACCCGGTTCCCGGTGATGGAAGGGCCTCATCGCATTGAAGATGTGGGTGACCCCTGTTGCACCTGCGCTCTTGCCCTCCAAAGCCTCTCTGAGCGTTGCCTCGGAATGGCCCATATTCACCCTGATTCCCCGGGCAACAGATGCTTCGATGACCCGCAACGCCCCGGGGATTTCAGGCGCGATCGTCATTATCCTGACGACCTCCTCATGCCCGTCCAGCAACTTCTTCAGCGAATTGAGGGACGGCCTTATAAATGAGTCTTCCCGCAGCGCACCGCTCCGGAGGGGGTTGAGAAAAGGGCCTTCAAGGTGGACACCGAGTATACTCGCTGCGTGCTCATGAGGGGCTGTCGCCTTCTGCATTTCCATGGCCCTTCTGACAGCCTCAATCTGCTCCCTCATGTCGCTCATTGAGCCTGAATAGATTGTCGGAAGGACCGCTGAGGCGCCTGCCTTTGCATGAAGCTCGGCCATTTTCAGTATAGCCTCCGGGTCGGTAGTGCGCGTGTCGTATCTGCCGAATCCGTGAGTATGGAGATCGACAAAACCCTGAAGTTTCATAGCAGCCCTATTGTAGCACTGAAGGATTATTATTCACAGGGTCATTCACGCCCGCAACGTTAGCCCTGGCGGGAAGGGAAAGGGAATCTCTTGGGCCGGAAATGATCTCGGATGATCGAATCCGTTCTCTGACGATCTCCGGTTACTTATTTTCGGAAGGCAATTCCATGTGCCGAATTATCTTGCCCTCAACAAGGTAGATAACCATTTCGGAGATATTCGTTGCATGGTCGGCGATGCGCTCCAGGTATTGAGCGATAAAGCTTATCTTCATCGCCCTCGTAACGGTCGTCGGGTCCTGGACCATGAAAAAGGCGAGTTCCTGCAAGACGTCATGCTTCAGGGTATCCACTTCGTCGTCTCTCATGATCACGTCCATGGCGAGCCTCTTGTCTTTTCTCACAAAGGCATCGAGGGCATCTCTCGTCATTCCCTGCGCAATCTGACTCATCCTCGGAATGTCTATGTAGGGCTTGAGAAGCGGCTCTTCATTCAGCTCAAGCGCCCTCTCGGCGATATTGACCGCCATATCTCCCATCCTTTCGAGGTCGGTGGTAATCTTCATCGCCGTCGTTATGAACCGGAGATCACCCGCCTTCGGCTGCATCAACGCGATGAGGCGGATAGACTCCTCATCGATCTCGACGTCGAGGGTATTCACCTGATGATCTCTCTCTATGACGCGCCTGGCGAGCTCGTTATCTCTTTCAACAAGAGCATGAACAGCCTCTTTGACCGCACTCTCCACCATGCCCCCCATCTTCAGGATCGTTTCCTTGAGCCGTTTCAATTCGTCTTCAAAGATCATTATCCGAACCTCCCCGTCACATAATCCTCTGTGAGCTTTTCAGACGGCGCGGTAAAGATCCTGTCCGTCTTGTCGAACTCGATGAGTTCTCCGAGCATCAAGAACCCCGTCCAGTCTGAAATCCTCGCAGCCTGCTGCATATTATGGGTAACGATAATTATCGTGACCTTCTTTTTGAGCTGAATGAGAAGTTCCTCGATCTTTCCCGTCGATATCGGATCGAGTGCCGATGTCGGCTCGTCAAAGAGCAACACCTCCGGCTCAACGGCCAGGGCCCTCGCGATGACGAGCCTCTGCTGCTGCCCTCCGGAGAGTTCATAGGCGCTGACGCCCAGTTTGTCTTTCACTTCATCCCAGATCGCTGCGTTCTTCAGTGCCCTTTCGACCTTTTCCGAAAGGTCGGAACGCCTCTTCACTCCCCTCAGTCTGAGACCATAGGCTATGTTGTCAAATATCGTCATAGGGAACGGGGTCGGCTTCTGAAATACCATCCCGATGTTGCTCCTGAGGCCGATAAGATCAACGCCGTCTGAGAGGATGTCTCTGCCCTGAAAGATTATTTCTCCCTCGTACCGGTTCTTGGGATAGAGGTCATGCATCCTGTTGAAACAGCGGAGAAGCGTTGTCTTGCCGCATCCGGAGGGGCCTATTAACGCGGTCACCGCGTTTTTATAGGCGATCACGTTTATCTGCTTGAGGGCATGGACGTTCCCGTTATAATAAAAATTCAGATTCCTCGTCTCGAGCTCTACGTTTTCCGTCATTTGTATCTCCATCTGATAATGAGTCTGCCGAGGATAGTGATGCCGAGGATCACGACGGTGATGACAAAAGATGCTGCCCATGCCTGTGCATGCCAGTCTTCATAGGGCCCCATGGCGTACTGGAATATGCTCGCGGTCAGGGAGGCTACGGGTTTCGTCATATCGACGGAGAAATACGCGTTATTGAACGATGTGAAGAGCAGCGGCGCGGTCTCCCCTGCCACCCTCGCTATAGAGAGCAGAATTCCCGTAAGAATGCCGGTCGCCGCGCCACGGTAGACGACCTGGATAATCACCTTATAATAAGGAGCACCAAGCGCAAAGGCAGCCTCCCTCAATGTCCAGGGAACGAGCGAAAGCATATCTTCAGTCGTCCTCAACACCACAGGGATCATGATAATCGCGAGAGCGGCAGCACCCGCCCACCCATTGAAGTGCCCGACCGGCCTCACGAGTATCGCGTATGCGAAGGTCCCAATGACGATGGAAGGCACGCTCACCATGATATCAGCCAGAATGCTGATAATCCGTGATATCGCCGTTCCTCTCGCGTATTCCGCGAGAAAGGTCCCTCCCAAAATGCCGATCGGGACGCCTATCAGGGTCGCAAAAAGAGTTATCAGGAACTGTCCGACAAAGGCATTTCTCAACCCGCCGCCAGCAACTCCCGCGGGGGTAGGGTCGTTGAGGAAAAGACCGATCTGCAGCGCCCCTATGCCGTGAAAAAGCACATCGCCGAGGATGAAGATGAGACAGAAGAGTCCGAAGGCGGCGGCAAGGGTGCTCACGAAAAGGGCGATCACGCTTTCGAGTTTCCTCCTCTCCTCCAGGGTCATCGTGAATACCCCCTTTCCGCCTTGAGAAGGAAGAACTTAGCGACGGCGAGGACGATAAAACTCAATGCAAAGAGGACGAGCGCGAGATAGAAGAGGGAAGAGAGATACAGGTCCGTGTCGGCCTCGGTAAACTCGTTGGCGAGCGTGACGGTGATCGTCGCAGCGGCCTGAAAGAGAGAGGTCGTTATCTTGTGGTTATTCCCGAGGACGAAGGCGACGGCCATTGTCTCGCCGAGCGCTCTCCCGAGGGAGAGGGCGATACCTCCGAAGACTCCGAGTTTCGAATAGGGGAGGATGACATCCCTCACGACCTCCCATTTCGTGGTACCGACGGCATAGGCCGATTCCTTCACAACGGCGGGGGTGAGATTAAAGGCATCCCTCGAGATACTCGCGGTGAAGGGAATAATCATGATGCTCAGGACAACGCTCGCGGTGAGAATATCTATTCCCATCGGCGTGCCCTGAAACAGGATCCCGAGAAAGGGAAGTTTTCCCAGCGTCTTCTGGAGTGCAGGCTCGATATAATGGGACATGATAGGCGCTACGGTAAAAAGCCCCCACATTCCATAGATGATACTCGGGATTGCAGCAAGGAGTTCTATCGCGACTCCGATAGGACCCTTCAGGAAATTCGGGGATATCTCGGTGACAAATATAGCGATTCCGATGGCGGTCGGCACCGCGATGAGAAGGGCGAGGAACGTCGTCACGACCGTCCCGAAGACCGTTGTCGCCGCACCGAACGATTCTCTCACTGGATTCCAGTCCGTCGATGTGAGGAATCGGAGAATTCCGAATTTCTTCATAGAAAGGGAGGACTCGTGCAGCAAGACCACAAAGATCCCGACCACGAGAAGAATGATGGTGAATGACGCAACTGCGGTTAGAAATGAAAAAGAGAAGTCGACAGCATTCTTTCTATAAATTACCGGCAATTACGTCGCTCCTTTTGCGGATTTTGGGTATCGTTATTCCGGTGCGGCAAAAACAAAAAAAAATTATCAAAGGGTCAGGTATAGGATACAACCTGACCCTTTAAATTTCAATCAGTCGAAGCAGCTTTTCAGAATATGCCGTTCGCTTTCCAGTATGCCCTGACCTTCTCTTTCAGGGATTTCGGCAGGGGCACGTAAATGAGTTCCTTTGCCTTACTATCGCCGTTCTTGAATGCCCAGTCAAAGAATTTGACTACCTTCGCGTTCGAATCCTTCTTCTCCTTCGCGAGGAGAATGAAGGTCGCTCCTGCGATCGGCCAGGACGTCTTGCCCGGGGTGTTGTTCAGCCAGGCATAGAAATCCTTCTTTGCATCGAAATCACCGGACTCGGCAGCATCTTCGAAGGCCTCAAAGCTCGGTGTAACGAAGTTCCCCGCCTTATTCTTGAGCTGCGCGTAGACCAGCTTATTCTGCTTTGCATAGGCAAACTCCACGTACCCTATGGAGTTGGCGGTCTGCTTCACATAGTTTGCTACTCCCTCGTTCCCCTTGCCGCCGATTCCTACAGGCCACTGGACCGACTTGCCTTCCCCAACCTTAGTCTTGAAATCGGCACAGGTTTCACTGAGAT
>DASPUT010000064.1 GCA_035622735.1 Thermodesulfovibrionales bacterium
TCGATTGGCCGATCCTCGTGAACCTACGACTCGATCCCTTCGAAAGAACGGGGATGACTGGATCATTGTTCTATAAGGATTGGTTCGTGTACGAATTCTGGCGTTTCGTCTTCGTGAAGGAGGAGATCGGCGCATACGCACAAACATTCCTCGAATACCCGCCAATGCAGAGAGGGGCAACATTCAACCTGGAGGCTCTGAAGCAAGAACTCCAAAAGAAGATGGAGAGTCTGCAAAAAATGCAGTCAAATCAGTAAAGCCTATGGGAGACGGGCGGGTGGTTTCGGCTGCCCGCCTCGCCTCGGCGATGAGACCGACATTAGAACAATGAATTTGTTGAGTACTGTCGAAACGTGGAGCCCCAATAGACTAGAGAACTCGGGAGACAATCCGCTATTTTCCAGTTACTGAGCATTCCCTCATAAATTACCTGCTTTTCTTTGCTTTGTATTACCGTAAATTGCTAACAGAACTATTATCAAGGCCTTGACCCCAAACCCTATGAACACGTTTCCTTATGGGTTAAGGATGTGATATGATGCTTTTTGCTGACAGAACAGAAGCCTGTCGGGGCACATAATTGTTGGGCGAGCCATGAGGAAAATATGAACATGCTGGGACATCCACTATTTCTTTTCATTGTCTCATTCTTCGGTTTAACACTTGTGGCGTGGTTTGGAGCGCTGTACCGAGAAAGGCGGCGTCTGCCAGAAAGTACCGCGCAGGAAAAGTCCGACCTTGTGATAGGTGCGACGCTGACCTTGCTCGCGCTCATTATCGGGTTTACCTTTTCCATGGCTTTGAACCGATACGATATGCGCAAGAACTACGAGGAAGCAGAAGCCAACGCTATTGGCACGGAATACCTCCGCGCTGACTTGCTGCCCGCTGCGGATGCGGCGAATGTACGTGCCCTGCTTGTGAGCTATACCGATCAGCGCATCTTGTTTTATACCATCCACGATGAGCAACGGCTTCGACAAATTAATGGTCAGACTGCACAATTGCAGGCAGATCTCTGGTCCGCGGTTCGGACTAAGGCGCTGGCGCAGCCAACACCTGTAACTGCTCTCGCAGTTGCTGGCATGAACGATGTCTTGAATTCACAGGGCTATACGCAGGCGGCATGGTGGAATCGGATCCCAGTCTCGGCGTGGGCCCTGATGGTTGCCATGGCTATTTTTGCCAATCTGATGGTTGGTTTTACTACTAAGGAGGCATCAGGGAAATCAAAGTTTTTCTGGGTTCTGCCCTTTGTTGTTTCTATTGCATTCATGCTCATCGCTGACATTGACTCTCCACGTCGCGGTTTGATTCGCGTGGTCCCGCAAAATCTTACAAGCCTTTCAGAATCTCTCCACGGACAGTTGAGTTCTCCCCACCCTTAGGAACAAAAGAGAGCTGTTTACTGCGAATCCTTCTTCACATGTGAGGGAGGAAGTTTGCTTCCGCCGGCCGTTATTAGCTCGCAGTTACTACACGAAAACTTACTTAGTTAGATCTTCCCGTAGCGTTTATTTCCAAAAGAAACGTTGTGTTGTTTCAATAAAGCCGCAATGTCGCTTTCAGGAAGAACGTATTCTCGGCCAACCGATCATAAATGGACCCGGTTTCTAATGGAGTTAATCGGCAGTCCTCCCGTGCCCCGTCGGGGCTGCTCTAACTATTGCAACCGTTATTCTCCTCTTTCTCTTCGGTCTCGAACCATCGCTATCTGAAGGACCCTCGAAAGATCGGTAATACGCTCATCAGAGATGATTTCCTCCAGGTTCAGTGTAGCTTTCCTTTTCCAGTTGGGATACTCATCGACGGTACCAGGCATGTTCTGTTGGTCTGGAGTGCCCGTTATATCATCAAGACTCGCGAGCACGAGCTTGCACGGCGTGAGTCCGAGATACCGGTATACGGCAAGGCACAGTTCAGGCGACAACTCGGTTATCGCCGCCGGATCAGATGGATAATCATCAGGCAGAATATTGCTGGACTTCAGGGCGGCGATGATGAGTTCCCTGTCCCTTTCCCTCTCTTCGACCTGTTCCCTCCATTGGGTTTCATCACGGTACATGCCCAATAGCTTTTTCACCTCGATGTCCCGCCCCACCCAATAACCGAGGAGTGTCGGAAGGTCATGAGTAGTCACAGCGCAGAGCGCCATTTCAGGATACTCCTCCGGCGGAACAAAGGAAGCGTCGGGATAATTCCTCTCGAAGTAAAAGAGTCTGTAGGAGAGCATATGGAATCGTGCAAGCGTCTCCCTAGCCCGGTCCCCGATGGTGCCGAGGTCTTCGGCGATCACCATCGTCCTGCTCCGGACACTTTCGAGGGCGATGATCCGGAGCAGGTCTTCGGAAGGACATTGGACATACGCCCCCTCCTTCGGCGACATGGCGCGAGGTATCCAAAAAAGTCTGAACATGCCGAGGGCATGGTCTATTCTCAGGGCGCCTGCGTATTTCATGTTTTTTCTGATCGTCTGGATGAAGAGTTCGTATCCCGTCTCTTTTAGTTTCTCCGGGATCAGAGGAGGGAATCCCCAGTTCTGCCCGTTCAGGTTAAAATCATCGGGTGGTGCCCCCACATCGATCCCCCCCGCAATGACATCCCGGCAACACCAGGTGTCAGCGCCTCCCCCGACGGAACCTATCGCGAGGTCATAATAGAGTCCGACGGTCATTCCGGAATTTTCAGCCTCCCGCGCTACATCCCTGAGCTGTTCATCGATAATCCACTGGACGTATTGATAAAAGAGTATTTCCTTCCTTCTTGTTCTTTTGAACTCCCTGACAGCACTGCTCGAGGGGTCGCCATAATCGGCGGGCCATTTCTGCCCCGCAATTTGGGAAGAGAGTGACTTCGGGTCCGGACAATCTTCAGCGGACTCCTCTTCCCTCCCCATAAATTCGGAGATCGCCATGTAGGTCGCGAAGGATTCGAGATCAGCCCCTTCCTGCGACAGGTACCTCCTGAACTCCGTTCCTCTCCCGGTATCTCCCTTATACTCCCTCTCATAGAAAAGATCAAAGGCGTATTTCAGCATCGTCTGTTTCATCGACATGACCTTCTCGTAATCGATGAATTCTCCCTTCCTGAGCCGGTCCAGTTCCGCAACGAACGCTTCAGAGAGCATCCTCTTTCTCGCGTCTTCAGATTCTTTCATTTCGGGTACGCGTTCGAGATCGAGATAAATACTGTTCCGGTAAAGCCTGCTGATCGGGGAATAGGGACTGATACCGAAGGGTATCATGTTCGGAATGGCATGGAGCGGATTGATTCCGACAAATCCGCCCTTCAGAGAAGCGACCGCACCGACAATGTTCTTGAGGTCGGTGAAGTCCCCGATACCCCAGTTTCGGCCGGAACGGATCGAATAGAGATTTATCGAGAGACCCCAGGCCCTTCCCTCCTGCAATTCAGACGGCAGGTAGCAGGTAACGGGAGTTATGATCACCCTGACCGTCTTCTCCATTCGCTTCT
>DASPUT010000065.1 GCA_035622735.1 Thermodesulfovibrionales bacterium
TTCAGCATGCGGACCGCGAACTCTGTCGCCGCATTCACCAGGCTCCGGTTCTTGTAAAGCGCTTTCATCATCGCTTCTTCGCCGATCAGCCGCGCTCCCAGGGTAAACGGCCCCCATGCCGTGAGCGTCACCGCGTAATCCCGTCCGAGTGCTTTGCTGACAAGGCTGTAAGCCTCGCGGATGACGCAGAGCACGGGATCGCTGCTGATGCGCGAAAGGTCGAGTCCCGCAAGGTCGGACTCCGCATGCACCAGGGGAGTTTCGAGGTCCGGCGTACCCACCTCGCGATACTTTATCGAGCCGCCGAGGGCCGCTACAGGAAAATTGGGATACCCGGAGCCGACGTAGACGATATCGCTCTGGAGCTTGGCCGCCATCTCCGTAATCATCCGGGCCATGAGCGAGGGATCGGTGGACATCTGCTGGAAGGAAACGCCGAACTCGCGCACGCTCCACGTGCCTGCGCCGATCAACGCCGCAGGGATCCGGTCCGCTGCTTCCCGGTTGAGTGCCTTGTCTATCACTTCGCGGGATGTTTCCACTGGTGCGCACCTCCTGACTGTCGCCAGGCCGACCTGTTTTCAGTATTGTACCATGGGGAGCGGGGGAGTTCTTGCGGGAGTATTTCCGGGATTCACACGCTATAGTCGGTGGATGCTGACGGCCTCTGAAGTCCCCTTAGTACCCGAAATGTCAGGGAGCCGATGCATACGGGTGTTGAAAATATTTTTCTCTCTGCTACTATCATAATTAGGGACAGGAAAACAGACTCACAGAGGGTGCAACATGTCAGGGAATATCATCACCGTAGGGGCTAAGGGCGTAAACAGGGTAATGCAGGCTCTCGGAGGGCAGCCGCCACGGGCTGCGGGAAAGAAGGCGATGGAGTAGCTCGCAAGAAAGACGAAAGAGAAATTCATCGCGCGCAGGCAGCGCCTCGCCGAGACGGATTCGCTCCGCGCGAAGTTGGAGGCACCGCTTCTCGCGCCTCTCATCAAGGACAAGAAGGTTCTCGCCGCCTTTAAGAAGCACCGTGAGCTGATCGCGCGCAGGAGCAAGGTTGGCATCGGCTGGCCGAAGATCGAAAGGATGAAACCGCGGATCATATCGGGCTCCACGATATTCATCAAGGTGCCGCCCTATGATCAGGGATGGCAGTGGCAGCAGGGACAGGCGGATCCCAAGGCCGGGACTTTCGGCTACGGGATCTCCGGCGGCGGCGGCCATGTGTGGGCTGGCGCGGGCGTCGCTGAATGGTTCTTTACCGCGTCGGGCGATCTCTGCTCGCCGGATACTCCGGCGTGCATCCCGACACGTTTCGCCGCCTTAGTCGATTACGCGTACACCTGGATGAATAGTTCGTGCTGGGACACGGCACACAACAACGCAACGCTCCACATAGGGGTGTGGGGCGCAAACGAGAAGGATTGGGTCACTGGTGAGGCAGCCGAGCTGGAGCGACGGGACCGGCTGGCTTGACAATCATGGTTCGAACGGCGACGGCTCCGAGGTTGAGGGCAGGGAGGCTATCGATGTCTGCTTCTCCGCCCAGCCGAACGCATGGTATCACTGCTGGGTCGGGTCGACGGGGAAGTGGACGATTCAAACTATACGTGCAATCCGCCCTGTCACGGCAGCTCAGCCATGGCGACCTATCATTGCTCGGTACCGCTCATGGTTTTCGAACCGGACTGGAGCGGCGGTTGTATAGCCTAAGACTCTATTAGGATTTCAATAAAATCCTGTTCGTCGTCGACCGTGTCTCACCTATAGACGTGACGCGGACAGCGGCTTTGTCCCTGACAGGGCACTTCGTCTCACAGATGCCGCAGCCGATGCAGATGTCGGGGTCCATGTAGGGCCGCTTCAGCCGCTTCACCTGACCGTCCCTGAGCTCCACATCTACGGTCTGGAACCAGATCGCCTTCGGAGACGTGGGACAGACCTCTTCGCAGACGATGCAGTCGATGTTCATCGCCCAGGGCAGGCACCTCCCACGGTCGTAGAAGGCTGTGCCGATCTTGAGCGGCTTCTGTCCGATTCCCCTTCCCAATTTCTTCTCTATCGTGAGGGGCGCTATCGCGCCTGTCGGGCATACGCGGCTGCAGAGCACGCAGTTATACTCGCAGTAGCCGATCCGCGGGATGAGTACCGGGGACCATAATCCTTCGAAGCCGGCCTCGAAGAGGGCAGGTTGAATCGCATTCGTCGGACAGACCTTCATGCATTCCCCGCATTTGATGCATCTCCGGAGAAAGTCCTTCTCAGCCAAAGAGCCGGGCGGTCTGATGACCCGATACTCGGCTGTCGCCCCTGAGGCGATGGTGCTCCGCATGATCGGAAAAAGCACCGCGCCCGCGATGGCTGTCTCGATGAGCCTGCGACGGCTCACGTCGAGGGGCATCTGCACAGAGCTCGCTGATTCAGGTAGGCCGTAATGGATAGCGTCCTCCGGGCAGTCCTCTATACAGTTCATGCAGACGTGGCATTCAGTCACCCGCAGGGCGGTGTCGGGGTCGCATCCGCCGTGGCAGTGGCCGAGGCATTTCTTGCAGTCAGTGCAGCGGTCTACGTTGCGCCATATCCTGAAGACCGGCCTGAAGGAGAGCAATCCGAGGAGCGCGCCGAGCGGGCAGACAACGCGGCACCAGAACCGGGGCAGGAACCTGTTCGCAAAGATGACGAGAAGGAAGATAATCCCGAGAAGTGTTCCGCCGTTAAAGAGGGGCTGCTTCATGTAGAGCCAGCCCCGGCTCAGGTTGACAGCCGGAAAAACCGAGACGGTGAAGGACCTCGTGACGAATGAGATCGGATCGAAGAGCCCGGTCTGGAGCGAGCCGAAGAGGGCTACCGCTATTAGAACGGCGAGGATGTAATATTTGAGACGGTAGAGGACGCGATAGGTATTGAGCGCGATGCTGTCGACCGCCCGCAATTTGATGAAGATGCTTCCGACGATCTGATTGATTATGCCGAGGGGACAGACCCAGGAGCAGAAGAAGCGACCGAAGAAGAGAGTGCCGACGATGATGATGAGTGAGAGCGCGAGACCCTTGTAGACGGTCCAGCTCGTGAGAAAGGCGGTTATCGCGGTGAGGGGATCGAGCTCCAGGAAAAGCGGTGTCTCGTAGCCCTTCAGCCGCCTGAACCCCGCCAGCCAGAGGAGCAGGATGAAGAGGATCAGGAAGAAGGCCGCGTAGGTCCTCCTGATGTTCCGCAAGCTCAGGATCCTCTTTATCATACGTCAGCTTCCGCGATGTTGAGGGACCGCAGGTCAGAGACCCCGATGCCCCTCTTCTCAGCCATCCCGATGAAGGGGATATCCTCCGGCTTCAGATCGAGGAACCGCAGTCCGTAGGACTCTATCGCGACGAGGTCGACTCCGGCGATGACGGTATTTTCTATCGCGACGTCATTGATGTTTCCGCCTGTCGGACCGTTTCTCTTGAGCACCCTCGTCGCGTCCATGACGGTGAGCGTCGGCCGTATCGCTGTCACGAGGTCCGCGATCGATGTGTTGATGTCCTGATGGAGGCGGTTCCTCTGGCCGCCGAGTGAGCCGTAGAGGTTCTTCATCGCCATGGTACACTTGCTCAGGGAGTGGTGTTTCACGACAGGCAGGTTTATGAGCCTGTCTACTCTGTGGTAGAAGGCGGACACAGGCCATACCTTGAGGGACTCTCCCTTGAGGTCAGTCGGGACGAAGTCGTTCTCGGTCGCGAGCTTGATCTTTCCCCCTGCCCTCTTTACCGCCTCTTCTATCCCGGAGCGGCTGAAACACCGGAAGGGGTCGTTCACCGAGACGTCCGTCACCCAGACCTCAGAGGCCTTCGCCTCGATGCAGAGCTTCACGACAGCAGAGACTACGAAGGGATTCGTGTTTGCAGCCTGCTCGGGCTGTCTGTCCCACGACGCGTTCGGTTTCAGGAGTACCCTCTCTCCGGGGCTCACGAACCGGCCCATCCCGCCGATCTTATCGACTGCCGCCCGCACCATCTTCTCGGCGTCTTTGCCGTGGACTACCGCCAGATGGGGATAGACTTTCCTCTCCCCGGTGCGGAAGTCCCTGAATGTGAATATCTTCGTGTCGCTCCTACGGACAGGCTGGCTGCTGTAAAAGAGATACCCCCCAAGGCCTGCCGCGGCCGCGAGTCCGCAGGTAGCAGCGGTCCTGAGGAGAAACTGCCTCCTCGTGACCTCAGGCTCTCTCTTGTTATGCTTCGACGGCACGGCTCATCCTTTTGATTTTGATTCCTTCATGAAATATCTCAGGACCGCTTCATCATCCGTACCGAAGAGACCGAACAGCGAATCTCCCGACGGTATGAGGAACCAGTCGCCCTCGTATTTGTCTATCACCTTGTACGCTTCTATTCCGTTTCTCTCTATCTTCTCATTCGGCATCCCCGATCTCTTGAAGTAGTCGAGAAAAGAGCTCCTGAGCGAATTGACCTCACGCTCGCTCGCGGCCATGAGGGCTACCTGGACCTTCCTGTCTCCCATGGAGTACTGCCGCTCTATCACGTTATGGAGGAAATCGAGTCCCCGGTAGCCTTCCTTCACGAATTTCGTATGGTCTACCTTACCGAGGTTCGGGAACTTCGAAAAGACCTGGAAGGAGTCCTGACCCGAGGGCAGGGACTCGGCCAACGCCTTCGAGAATTTGAGCAGCGGCGCCTTCGGATTGAGGGCAGCGATCTTCACGTAATACCGGCCCTTAATGAAGTTTATCCCGCCCGAGGTCTTGTACCCCATCGTCCCGACAGGAACGGAAGAGGGATTTTCTCCTGACTCATCGGAAAGCACGCCGAAGGCCTGAATGCTCTTCCCCATGTCAAAGACCTCCGCCTCGATGGAAGCCTCCTGAGGATTCGAACCGGCGAGACTGTATTCGGTCACCGTGAGTGCCTGAAACCCGGCGCTGATGAAATATTCCGCGTGGCCGTCTACGTGTTCGTAAAGGTTATCCTTCGTATAACGATGCTGCTCGCCTAACTGCCGGAAACCGGCGAGCTCTTGAACTGCGGAGAAAGCCTGAGGTTTCTCTATCGGCTGAGGAGTCGAGAGAGATGCAACCGACTGAGAAGGCGTTGCTGCCTTGAAGTCGATGAGCGCGGGGTCATACTGCTGTCCCCTGAAATAGAGGACCCCCGCGACGATCGGCAGTATCCCGATGAGGACGAGTCGATATCTGAGCGGAACGGAATGCATCAGGCCAGAAACGACATCGACTCATGAGCGGCGCAGAGCATCTCCTTTACCGGGAGGCCATAAGGACAACTGCCGACGCATACCGGATCATTGCACGTCGAACAGGGTGCCGCCTTCTTTTCGAGAGCCGCGTAAGACTCCATCGCCCTCTTCTCCATTCCGTAATCCACAAAGTACATACGATACCTCATGATCGTGGCGATCTCGACCCCTGCTGAGCATGACCCCAGACAGGCTCCGCAGCCAGTCCTGCAGTATTCACTGCCATATCTGCGGGCGTAGCTATCGAGGAGACGCTGGTGGGACGTTGTGAATTTTCCGCCCGACGCCTTGAGGTAGAGATCGATATCAGAGGCGGTCTTCATCGTGACGATGAGGCCGCTCACCTCGGGATGCTGGAGCACCCAATTGAAGGCGGCATGGGAAAACTCCCCTCCCTTCTCTTCCATCTTCATGTCCTTAGCACCCGCGAGTGTCTTCATCGCTACTACGCCGACGCCCTTTTTGTTGGCCTCTTTCATAACTTCGGGCAGCCTCGGAAACTTCATGAAGTTGAAGGCGGGCTGTATCATGTCGTAGTGGCCCGACTCGACCGCCGTCATGAGGAGCTCCTCCATGTTGGTCGGCCCGTGGGAGGAGGTCCCGAGGAAGCGGATCTTCCCGGCCTTCTTCAATTCCGAAGCGGCCGCGAGCATCTCTTCCGAGAGGAGCCTCTTCTTCTCCGTCTCGAGGTCCTTGTTCATGTCGCCGATGGCATGGACGAGACAGAAATCGAGATAGTCGGTCTTCATCCTCGAGAGGCTGCCTTCCACAGCTTCGATGTAATCCTTCTTCGTCGCGTTCACGGGAACGTGGCCCGGATAGGGCACGGGGTGACAGAATTTCGAGGCGATGATCACCTTGTCCCTCTTAATCTTCGGCATCGCCTCCCCGATCGTCTTCTCGGACTGTCCGTAATCGGGGGCTGTGTCGAAGTAGTTGATGCCGCTGTCTATCGCCCTGAGGACCATCGAAGCTGCGGAGAGCTTGCCCGCGCCGAAGGAGATGTCAGACATCTTGAGTCCGGTCTTCCCTATCGGCCGGTAGCTCTTTACGGAGGGCGTTTCCGATACCGTCTCCGCGCGAAGCGGAGGGGCTGATACCGCGGCCGCGGTAAGGGCCGCAACCTTCAGAAAATCACGACGCTTCATGGTAGACCTCCTCTTGTGGCTCATGATGACATTACACGATAGACTATCTTTTATTAGCATACTAAAAAGGCGGGACGTTTTAAAAGAGAGAGCGACAGAATTACCCGGATACTTCCGGTCAGGAGGGAATAACCCTATAATAGGGGAAAGAAGCCTGATTGATTAGAGGTAAACGAAGCATTGAAGGCGGACAAGAAGGCAGAGGCTGATGAAGCTCCCTGAGCTGATTCCGAATCGGCTCAGGGAGACGGCGCTCTTCCTTCCCGAGTTTGGCGATGGTGAAGGGGCATGGTCAAAGGACGACGCCATGGCGGTGATTAAGAGCCTGAAAGGCACGACCGTGGCCGTGTCCGCCGTTACGCTTTTCGAGAGGGCCCCCTGGGGTTATGCGCCGTCCGCGTTGATGCTGTCGATTGACCGCCTCCCGAACGAGGCCGATCCGGACTACGCAGCGCGTTCGCGCAGGGGAGCGGCCGACTTCATCCGGGACTCCGGAATTACCGATGACGGGGCCCTGTTCGCACTGACCTTTCCCATGTGGAAGGACGTCGCATAAATACATGCGCGGCTGCTGCCGGCCGAGTAGAAGACCGTCCGGCGGAGAGCAGGGCGCTCGCAACTCAGGACTCTCATCGTCAATTTTGAAGTGGTACAATAACGGCAGGCGGTTCAAATGGCGGAAAAGTCGATAATCATAATCGGTGCGGGAATGGGCGGCCTCGCGTCGGGGATCTATGGCCGGATGAACGGTTATAGGACGAGGATCTTCGAAATGCATTCGAAACCGGGAGGTCAGTGCGCCTCCTGGCAGAGGAAGGGCTACACCTTCGACGCCTGTATCCATCACCTCTTCGGCTGTCATGCCAGCTCTGAGATCTATAAGCTCTGGAACGACCTTGGGGCGATGCCTGCCGAGCTCGTCGCGATACCTGAATGCGTCAGCGTCCTTTCGGAAGATCGGAGGATCTTCCGGGATTACTATGACCTGAGCAAGCTGGAAGAACACCTGCAAGGGCTTTCGCCCGGGGATCGGAAGGCGACGGCGGAATACATCCGCGGCATCAGGGCATTCGCGGGAAGAGACCGGTGGGGAGAGCTGATCATGGGTGATGGTGATTTCTTCAGCATGCTCCTCGCAACCCTCCCGGTATTTCGCCTGCTGAAACCGACGATGGCCGAGTTCGGAGGCCGCTTCAAAGACGGTTTTCTGAGAAAGGCGATGCCGCTCCTCGTTTATTCCGATCCCACCGCCCCTCTCATGATCCACCTGATACGGCATGCGTACGGGTATAAAGGAAGTCTCCAGTGGCGCGTGGGCGGAGCCCGCGAGTTCGCCTCCTCGATCGAAAGGCGCTATCGCGACCTCGGCGGAGAGATCCACTACCGGTCCAGGGTCGAGAAGATACTGGTCGAGAATGATCGGGCTATCGGGATCAGACTTGCCGACGGCACCGAAGACCGCTCTGATATCGTCATTTCGAACGCGGACGGAAGGAAGACGATCATCGAGATGCTCGAAAACAGATACAGCGACCGGCGTATTGCGTCCTACTGCGCGGACCCCCCCGATGAGACGAACTGGGCAGTGCATGTCTTCCTCGGCGTCAACAGGGACCTCTCGCGGGAGCCATCGTCGATGGTGATGCTCCTCGATGAGCCGGTTGTCATCGCGAACCATACCCATGGCAGTCTCGAGATGCAGATGTACGGCTTCGATAGGACGATGGCGCCTGCCGGAAAGGGAGTGATAAAGGTGGAGCTCGTATCCGGGTATTCCTACTGGAAGAATCTCCATGCCGACCGTCAGAGATATGTTGAAGAGAAGGAGAAGGTGGCCGATAAGGTCATCGATATCCTGGAGTGGCGCTACTTCACCGGCCTGAGAAGCCAGATCGAGGTCATCGATGTCCCTACAGCGGTGACGTGGGAGCGCTACATGGGCGGCACTCACGGTTTTGCGAATATGCCGAACAAGAAGATATCGTTCTTACGCACCATCTTCGGCAACAGACAGGAGATGACCCTGCCGGGACTTTCAAATTTCTACATGGCCGGCGTGTGGGTGACTTCAGCAGGCGCCCTCTTCATGAACGCCCTGTCCGGCCGGAAGGTGATTGAGGCGATATGCAGGGGCGATAACAAGAAATGTATCGGAACCCGTGAGAATCCGATGGCATCCTAGCTGGAGATTGGAGGAAGAATGGCACTCGCTCTTTATAACTTGATGCTTTCCCTCTGGGTCGGCGGTATCTTCATATTCACCTTTCTCGTCACCCCTCTCATATTCAGGTCTTTCGGACGGAACACCGCGAGCGCGATCGTCGATAAACTCTTTCCCTTCTATTTCCCTTACATCCTCGGCGTCGTAATCCTTGCGGTCATCTTCTTTCTCGTCTCTGAACTGAGAAAAGGCCCGTTCCGCAAACTCAGACTCGGTCTCCTCGGCATAGCCGTTTTCATCTGTCTATTCGTGAACTTCGGCCTCTATCCTGAGGTTAAGAAGACGAAGCAGGAGATAGTCTCTTTCGAAAATACTCCCGATGATTCGGCGGCGAGGAAACGGTTCTCTCTGCTGCACGGAATAAGCATGACACTGAATGTGATCCTGCTTACGGACGGTATGGTCCTGATCGTCCTCGGTTCCTCACGTAAGAATGGGTCCGACGTTCGTTGAGGCGGAGAGAGCGTAATGCATAGGAGGCAGCGCATGAAAAGGATATGCAGGATATTAGGCTTCGCGGGGAGCCTGCGCAAGGATTCCTTCAACAGGTCTCTCTTGCGGGCCGCTCTGGAACTCCTTCCGGAAGACGCCGAACTCGAGGTATTCGATCTCGAAGGGCTTCCCTTTTACAACCAGGATTTGGAAAATCAGCCTACGGAGAGGTTGAAGGAGTTTAAAGGAAAGATAAGGGCTGCCGACGCCATTCTCATCGCAACTCCCGAATACAATTATTCGATCCCGGGAGTCCTGAAGAATGCCATCGACTGCGCCTCCCGTCCCTATGGAGACAATGTTTTTGCGCATAAACCTGTCGCTATCATGGGCGCCTCTCCCGGCATGATGGGCTCCGGAAGGGCCCAGTATCATCTGCGGCAATGCTTTGTCTTTCTCAGTTGTCTCGCACTGAACCAGCCGGAGGTGATGGTCCCCTTTGCCCACGAGAAGATCGACAGGGAGGGCAAGGTGACCGATGAGAAGACGAGAGAGCTGATCAGGCAGCTCCTCGAAAACCTTGTTGCCTGGACGAGAAGATTGACCCCACAGACGTGAATAAGCCGGCCGCATCCGGTAATCAACGGTCCATCCGAATTCTTGACAACCGGGGGTCAACCTGTTATAAGTGAGTTGGGCATTGCGGGATGGGTTACTGTCAATTCGTATTCACGAAGGAGGAATCACGATGAGGATATTCAGCGGAAGGGAACTCTCGGCAGTCACGGCTTTAGTCTTTCTGTCGGCGCTCGTTTTGGTGAGCTGCGCGCCGGCGATCAAATATTCCTATGACACGAAGGCGAGCTTTACCGAAGGGAAAAGTTATGCCTGGGCCCCGTCATCCGTCTTGAGCCGTCAGGACCCGATCCTCGAAAGAAATGTTCAGGCTCTTGCGGATCAGCTCCTCACGGAGAAAGGCTTCAGCAGGACTACCGAGAGGCCCGATCTCCTCATAGCGATGAGTTATGAATTCGACATCAACAGCTATCAGTACGGCTATCAGCTGAGGATGCTGGCCTTGAACGTCTACAAAATGAGGAGCGATACGCCTCCCCCTCCAGACATACCGAGAACTTCCTTGCACCACGAAAACGGGGGCGAGAGAAGGGAGATGGTCTGGCGGGGGACAGCGGTCGGTACTATCAATACCGATGCTGCTTCGACAGACCTGAAGCAGGCGGTTCAGGGTATCCTTTCGAATTTCCCGCCGAAGTGAGGTAACCGCTTTTATATTTCAATGGGGCGACGAATTCGGGCGGACTCAAAAAGATACGTTAGGTCTCTTGCAGAGGTAGTCATAGAGTATTCTTGTCGATTCCCTGTTGATCGTCTTCCATGTCCTCATCCCCTCTGAGGCTATCCGCTCGGTTTTGCCGCTCTTGTAGAGATATGTCGTCTCCATGGGGCGAAACTGATTCCTGCCGCACCTGAATTCCGTGTAGCCCGTCACCTCGACAAGGTCTTCATCTCCCACGCCTACCGGTTCGAACTTAACCTCTTTCGTCTTCGCCCCTACCGTCTCACCTGTTCTGTTTACGGTGTCGGGATCGACATACAGTATCACTCTCCCCTTCACTTCGCCGACTTTGAGCCAGTTCGCGCCTTCTGCTCCGGAAGAGAGGAGAAGAAAGAGCATGAAACCCACCGCCAGATACGCACTCGGATGACTCCTTCTTCGCATTGTTTCGTCTCCTTTCCCGCCCGTCCTGAAATTGTCCGCGGCTGTAGTCATTCCGCTTTGCGACCTGGCTCCCCTGTTCCTCAGAGCCTGAAGCGTTCCCTGTAGGGTCCGTACCGCTTCTTCTCCTCTTCGATCTCGAGACCGAAGTCCTCGAGGCTGTAACGGTGCTTCCCGAACTTGTCCTTCGGATGACGGCCGAGGAATTTACGGATGCTCTCTCCCATTCCCTCCGGAAAGGGAAGATCGAATGCGGCGTAGACCTTCCGGACCGTACCGACGGCATCGGCCACGAGGTCGACGTAATATATGTCGAGGAAGCGGTCAGTCGGAGCGCACCCCCTGTCGCGCGAGCGGATCGCCCTCCCGATAGCGTTGGCCCACCTGAGACTGCACTCAGGCCCGACCTCGAAAGGGTCGACATCGTCGCTGAAGGCGGATCGGAGGGTCGCGGTGAGGCTCGCGTTCGACGCGGTCACTTCGAGAGGGTCTCGGTGGGTCATGACGACGCAGGCGTCCGGGTAGGCAGAGAACATCGCATCGAAGTCGAACATGTGTGCCGGGGCCTTGAGGACCCAGCGCTCTCCTCGGCAGCGCCACTGGAGGTGCTGCAAGAAGCGACGGTGTACCTCGTAGGCGTAACGGAGGTCCTGTGCCTCGAGCCAATCGAGATAGGCAGGCAGGCGATGCGTCGTCTCGAACTGATAACTCAGAAAAGAATGGCTGAATATCACGAGGCACTCCTCGGGGAGGCTCGCTCCGACAGGATGAATCCGGTTAAAGCCTTTTACGAGGCGGTGGAACCAGCGTATCTGACCGTCCACGAGACCTATGCGCCGGTCTGTCAGGTAGGTTGCTGACTCGGGCGGAGGCGAAGGATATACCGTCTCCCAGGTCAGGGGGACGCGGCTCGCCGGGTCGAGGGAGAGAAGACTATGGAGCAGGGTAGTTCCGGTCCTCGGAAGGCCTGTGATGATGATCGGTCTGCGTATCTTTTCCTCTCCTATTTCCGGGTTTCTTTTCCGGTCCTCCTCCATCCTGAGACGGTTCGTGAGGAGACGGATCACATCGTGCCGCGTCGCAAGCCGTCCCATGAGATTCAGCCTGGCCTCGGAATCGAGAGACTCGAGGAGACGACCGAGAGGTTCGCGAAAGGAAAGGCCGCCAAAGTCTTCCAATGCCGTCTGCTTGCGGGCCGCATCGATGAGTTCCTCTTCCCTCAGTCCCGGCATCGAACGCAGTCCGGGGAGACGTCCCCCGATGTTAATGGCGTGCACGATCGGCGAGCGCTCGACTTTCCAACGCCTCTTGTCGGCATTCGCGCCGTCCCCACCCAATGGAGATACGAGTGCACCTTCCGTCGCAGATGCGTAGCTGATGCCTTTCCCGAGGGCGCTGTGGACGGCCGACGCCTGCCATACGGCAAGTCCAGGCAAACCGAGGAGTAGCTCCCGCACCCGCCGCGCCAGAGAAAGGCCGAGGGCCGCACCGGGTGATATGCCGAGCGCGCTTCCGACCAATACGTAGCCGCCCTCCTGAATTCCGAGGGCGCCGGGCACAGCGAAGGCACCCGTCCTGATAGCCTGGCCGAGGCTCTCGAAGAGAAGGGCTGTCCGGACATCCACGGGCTGACCGAGGAGGCGGAGCGCGACCCAGACCTCTGCGATGCCGAGGAGCCAGGCGAGCATGTGCCAGCATGCTGACGCGATCACGGCACGGCGTTCGTTATAGAGCTTAAGGACTTCGTCGTCGATCTCGGAGGCGCCGCGCGACACCGACTCCCATTCGGGTCCGCTGAGGAGTCTCCTCGAAACCCGTGCGACGAAGCCGAAGAACCCCCGCCGCTGGGCGACATAGAATCCGCCGAGGAGGATCGCCATGATGGCGGAGCCGACGAGCACGACGAGAAGGGATTTTCCTCGACCGAGACTCGGAGCGAGCACGCCGAGACCGAAGAGCGTGAAGAGTATTTGTGTTAGGACGACGAGGGTGACGTCCACGACGACGCTCGCCCCTGCCTTGCTAACCGGGACTCCCCGGAGGGCGATGAGACGGGCCTTGACGACGTTCCCTCCCATCTGGAGGACCGGGAGGAGATCGTTGATCGACTCACCTATCCAGCGCGCCCTGATCATGGTGCGGCGGCGGGGCTGCTGCCGTGCAGGGATCAGGTGCCGCCAGCCCGTGGCATCCGCCCACAAGGGCGGAAGATGGAGAAGCGCGATAGCTATTATGCCCCAGCCAGCTCGCCTGAGCGCCTCTGACACGTCGTCAATTCCCTGCCAGACGAGCACCGCAACGAAGAGAGCGACTCCGACGGAGAGCCCCAAGAGGGCCGAGCGAGACCGGAGGATTCCACGAAGGTTAAGCAAAGGGACCTGGTCAGAAGAACTTTCTATCTCAGGATCGATACGGGGGTTCACTTGTCGCTCCCGTTACCCGGCCTATCGAAGGGCCGTCTTTGCGAGACGAGAGCCGACTTCCCAAATCGGCCCGGGGAAACGATGCGCTGCGTCCAGGACCTCGTCGAAGGCCTTAATGAAGCGATCCGCATCGGCCCTGTCAAAAACGAGGGGCGGCAGTAGCTTGATGATGTCTTTCCCGTGTCCGGATACCTGAGCGAGGATGTGGTGGTCCATGATCAGGGGCACGAGCATCGATTGACAGAAGAGGTCCTGGTTGACCCCGTGAATCATCTTCCATGCAGCCTTCAGACTGAGCGAGCGGGGCTGACCGAACTCTATCGCGATCATGAGGCCCCTGCCCCGCACCTCCCTGATGAACTCGTACTTCTGCGCGAGGACCCTCAGCTGTTCCATGAGATACTCGCCCATCCGGGCGCTGTTTTCGACGAGGCCCTCCTCCCTGATCACATCGAGCGTGGCGAGGCCGCAGACCGCCGCCAGATCGTTCTGGCTGAAGGTGGTCGAATGGACCATGCACCGGTCGAGGGAACTGAAGACCCTGTCGTAGACCTTCCGCGGGTAGAGGATGGCGCCGATCGGACAGTAGCCGCCCGAGAGCGATTTCGAGAGGGTCATGATGTCGGGCACGATGTTCCAGTGCTCACACGCGAAGAGTTTCCCTGTGCGGCCGAAACCGGTCTGGACTTCGTCGGCTATGAGGAGCGCACCGTGGCGCGCACAGAGTTCCCGGCTGCGGGGAAGAAAGTCATCGGGCGGTATGAATACACCGTGGCCGATTATCGGTTCTACGACGAAGGCAGCAA
The DNA here is from genome assembly GCA_035622735.1 of Thermodesulfovibrionales bacterium. Taxonomy (NCBI): domain Bacteria; kingdom Pseudomonadati; phylum Nitrospirota; class Thermodesulfovibrionia; order Thermodesulfovibrionales; species Thermodesulfovibrionales bacterium. The sequence goes on from DASPUT010000065.1 coordinate 14,022, forward strand.
CGTCTCCCCGGGAAAGCTCGGCTTCGAGACGGGCCGCGTCCCCGAAGGGGATCTCCGTCCCCCCAGCGAGAATCGCCTCGTAGTCTTCCCTGAATTCCATGCAGCCGTTGACCGCGAGGGTCCCGAGGGTCAGGCCGTGAAACCCGTGGTCGCAGTAGAGGAACCTCTTCCTTCGCGTGAAGGCATGGGCGAACTTCAGTGCGCCGTCAACGGCCTCCGCCCCTGAGTTACAGAAGAAGACCGTGTCGAGGCCGGGAGGGGCGAACTCATCCACGAGTCTCTCGGCGAGAATCCCCGAGAGGAGCTGAGTCCCCATCTTTATGAGGTTGGGACTGTCCAGTTCGAGATACTGGCGTATCGCCTCCTTGACTTTAGGATGGGAGCGGCCCACGGCAAAGACCCCGAAGCCCGACAGCATGTCGAGGTAGTCGTTGCCCTTGTCGTCCCAGAGATGGGTTCCCTTCCCCCTGACGTAGACCGGGTCGAAGCCGAGGGTCTTCAGGACCTTCGCCATCTGCGGGTTCATGTACTCCGAAAGGAGCGAGAGCTGCCTGCCCTGATGGAGATCGATTATTTTCCTGAGGTCGAAAGACATGAAATCTCCTGGTATCTGAGTATACGATAAGATTGCTTTCTTAAGCGCCTTATTATACCACGAACTTTTCAGCTTTAGAAAAGCTAGTCGATCGGGGGAATGGCGGGTCTAAAAGCGGAGCGGGTCGGGATCCGGATGAAGAAGACCTTCGAGGTCGGAAGAGCTTCCCTTACAGAGGAAAGGATGATTTCTCAGGTCCTCCTTGTTGTAACGAAGGGGTTGCCTGTCTTTCATCGAGACAACTTCGCCTCCGCTTTCATTCACGATGGACTGCCCTGCCGCGGTATCCCACTCCATTGTCGGTCCGAATCTGGGATAGATATCCGCTTTCCCTTCCGCAACGAGGCAGAACTTCAAGGAGCTTCCGGCAGGGACGATCTCAACCCGTTCATATCTCTTCTTGAGTGCCTCGATGAAGAGATCCTGCTCGACCGTTGCATGTGATCTGCTGCCCACAACCCTGAGGATGCCTGATGCTCCTGTTTCCGTTCCCCGATCCGGGAGGGAAGCTGCCCTCTCCATTACCTCCCGGAATGACTCCTCCGTCTCCCCATCAGTCTGTCCCGGTCGAACCAGTCCGGCAATCCTCAGATGCTCTGCCTTATAGGATCCAAGATCTTCGGCGGCGAAATAGAAGGTATCAGTTACCGGCAGATAGATGACCCCGAGGACAGGTCTGCCTCCCTTGATAAGGGCTATGTTTACCGTGAATTCGTCGTTCCTTTTGATGAACTCCTTCGTCCCGTCAAGAGGGTCGACGAGCCAGAAGCATTCCCACTTCTTCCTCTCTTCGTATCGGATATCCTTACCCTCTTCACTGAGAAGAGGGAATCGAGAGCTGCCCTCTCCTCCGAGGCGGCGGATTATGATCTCATGCGAACGCCTGTCGGCAAGGGTCAGGGGCGAACCATCACATTTCTCATCCGCGACGATAGCACCGGCATTGTAGACATCGAGAATGGCCTTGCCCGCTTCTTCGGCTGCCAAGAGGGCGGTGAGTATCAGTCTCTTCCCCGCTGTTTCGAGCAAGACCCTTCTCAGACTTCCCGGGAATTTTCAGGTTTGATATACTCGTTCTGGATCAGATACCGCATCACCGCTTCGACGGCTTCCTCTAAGGTCAGCTTATCCGTATCGAGAATAATCTCAGGGTGCGCGGGCTCTTCATAGGGCGCGGAGATGCCGGTAAATTCTTTCACCTCACCGGTTCTCGCCTTCTTATAGATTCCCTTGGGGTCGCGTCTTTCACACTCTTCGATTGGACAGCGAAGAAAGATTTCGATGAATTCATCCTCTTTCAGGAGCGCCCTCACATTGTCTCGGTCCTCCCGGTAGGGCGATATGAAGGCCGTCATCGCGATGACCCCGGCATCGACAAAGAGCTTCGCGACTTCTCCGATTCTCCGGATATTCTCTTTTCTGTCCTCCGGACTGAAACCGAGATTCTTATTGAGCCCGTGACGAATGTTATCGCCGTCGAGGACATAGCTCTTCACCCCCATGAGGTGCAGCCTCTGGCAGAGGGCATTTGCGAGCGTCGATTTCCCGGCCGCCGACAATCCGGTGAACCAGAGTACGCAGCTCACATAATTATAACTTTCTCTCCGCTCCTTGACGGTGACTGAATGGCTGTGCCAGTAAAGATGTTTTGCTTCTTTGTCCATAAGGGATTCTCCTCTTTATCGTGAATCGCGATCGGCGCCGAAAAGCGCAGGATTGTAAAACTTGTTCAGTGACGCGTGTCAATACGTGAGGCAGGGCGACTTAGTATTCTGATTATTCAGATTGTACTGACAGGCGGTATGAATGTCAATATATGCCGGAGAACTGAGAAGCCGTCGCCGTTCAAGAGAGGTTTCACAAGGCAGCCCGACTATTGCGCCGGCTACAACCTCATTTTAGTAATGTTCCGGTCGGTCTGGAATCCGCAGGGAGGATGGTTGCATTGCCATGGGCAAAGCAAGTAAAATAGCGACCGGGAGTGCATAGGGTTCTGGTGTCCCTCCTGGACTTCAAATCCAGTGTTGCCGGCCAAAATCCGGCAGGGTGGGTTCGATTCCCACACGCTCCCGCCATTGAGAATCAAGGACTTACGCCCTTCCATGCAGCACTTCCCTTTCTTCATGTCATGAACTGTGATTGTGCCCAAATTGTGCCCGTTACGACTTTCTTTGAGTCTTTCTTCTGTCTCTTCACGCACCCTGAATACCCGTCCCGGGGCAGTGTTGGGTATGGCATCTCCTAAAACAGCGGTCTGTGCAACTTTTATCGGTCTTCCCGTTGTGGTATATTGGGTCTATGGGATCATTAAATCGGAAGTTCATATGATCATTGTCTATTAGCCATGGAGTTATAGGATGCCTATTGCATACGACATCATAATGGAAAAACAATTAGTACTCGCAAAAGGCTCCGGTGTCATTACGGGTGTTGATGTCATAGGACATCTTGACGCCTTGGCTTTGGATGATAGATATAAAGCACCAATGAAGAAGCTCGTTGATTACAGAAAGATTGATAACATTGTCATTACTTCCGAGGAGGCATCTCTGATCGCGCAGAAGAAGAAAAGGCTCGCCCGTATATTTACCGGCGAGAGATGCGCTTTTGTTGCGCCGGGGGAGCTAGCACATGACCTGTCACGAGTGCATCAGGCACTGCTTTATGGCTCTGGCCTCAAGACTGAAGTTTTCAGACGTATCGAGGACGCGCTGAAATGGCTTGATGTTACATTAGACAAGAATTATGAATAATGGCCGGCCGATCGTTGCCCTTCCTTTGAAAATCTTCATCGTTGCAAAGATTTGAAAAGCGATTGGTTGTCGGTGGAGTCGAGAGAAAGGTCCTTTTTAAAGCCTTTATGTGCTGTGCTATTCTTACTCGACGACAGTTGCTCGAAATTTCGTATGGCCATCGGTTTTCTTAGAAAGCACCTGGTTGCATTTTCGAAGAATCGTGGATTTGCTCAACTATCCTCTAAGATAGATTTGTGCTAAAACAAAAGAACATGCATAACAGATCATCACCACAGCGACTGGAAGGTCGACTTTCAGATGGAGTCTTCTTGAAGGCTTCGCAGTCCTTTGTCGGGGTAAACAATGTCGGGGCGCTGCTACTATCTGCTATTTTTCTGATTCTGCTTTGGATGCCAACGCTTGATTCTTTTTTCAGTTTAGACAAAGCCCCATGGATCAATGAAAACCGCGCTCCCGCCAAGTTTCCCGAGGTCATGTTGAGTATGGAAAGTTTGCGTGCCCTGCCCGCCGGCTTGGAAGCTTACTTCGGCGACCGCTTCGGCTTCCGTAAGAGGCTCATCCGCTGTGAGCAGAAATGGAAGCATGAACTCTTCAGAGAGTCGAATCATCCCGCCGTGTTGATTGGCCGTGACGGCTGGCTCTATTACACGGGCGAACAGATGTTGGAGCATTTTCAGGGCGCGATGACATTCACGCGGAAGGAATTGGCCGGGTGGCAGGCTTTGCTGGAGAAGAGGCGGGACTGGCTGGCAAGACGCGGCATCAGATATCTCCTGGTGATTGTCCCGGACAAACAGACAATTTACCCGGAACACGTACCCGATTGGCTTACCAGGACGGAACATCAGACCAAGTTGGACCAACTCCTCGCTCACCTGAAGGCAAACACTACCATCGAAGTGCTCGACCTTCGTCCTGCGCTACGGGAGGCAAAAAAAACTGCCCGCACATATCTTTATACTGATACGCATTGGAACATGTATGGAGCATTTGTCGCTTATCAGGCTTTGATACAGGCGCTGTCGCGGCAGCTACGCGACCTGGGGGAACCTCTGCCATACGCTGCGTTTGAGCCTTCCCTCTCTCAAGAGAAGGGAGGGGACCTCGCAGGTCTGCTCGGAGGACAGAGCATGACCGAGAGAGATGTCGTCCGTTTGAGACCTCGTGCACCACTGCAGTTGTCGGAAATCAAGGCGGACCCTAATATTTTTGTCAAGCGGCCCTCCCCCTATACGCCCCCGGTATACACGGAGAATCCGACCGGAAAGTATATATTGCTTTCGTTTCGTGATTCGTTTTCAGATAGCTGGATAGGATTGCTCGGCCACCATTTCAAGAGGGCAGTTTACATTTGGCAATACAACTGGAATGGTCAGATCATTGCGCGAGAAAGACCTGATGTTGTCGTTGATGAGATTGTTGAGCGCTTCTTTAACATCGCGGATACAAAAAAGCTGATGAGGGATGACGGATTGTCCTAATTTGAAGAAGTTACGGTGTTCTCCCTGGGACTGTAATAAGAACAAGCGGAGGGATGTTAACATGGAACTAATGCGAAAGACACTTACACTCTTAGTGGTGCTCATTCTCGGGTTCATCTCCATCGACTGTGTATATGCGGAAACGGCTTTCCGGAAGAATCCTGCGAGGAGCTTCGATACGAAACAGATTGAGCGTGGGCGCTATCTGTCGGTGATCGCCGGATGCAACGATTGCCACACAGCTGGGTATTTGCTCTCTGAGGGAAAGGTGCCAGAAATATTATGGCTCACAGGGGACAGGTTTGGGTGGCGTGGTCCATGGGGAACAACCTACGCAGTAAATTTGCGGATCTTTATCAATACGATGACAGAAGACCAATGGGTGAAGACTGCCCGAACCCTGAAAACCAGGCCCCCGATGCCGTGGTATGCTCTGAACATAGTGAAAAAAGAGGATCTGAAAGCCATTTATCAGTTGGTTCGATATCTTGGCACAGGCGGTGAACCTGCTCCAACGTATTTACCTCCGGATCAGGAACCAATGACGCCCTATGCACTGTTCCCGTCACCTCCCAAACAGGATCATCAATAGAAGGTGGGTTGAAAAGGATTCCTTCTGAAGTGCTCGTGAGCCGCTGGCTTCATTGGCAAATTGCACTTACGATCGCACCCCTTCTTCCTTTTATCCCTACTGTTTCATTTTTGCCGCAGAGACCTACGACATGGGACATGGACCCAACTGTAGTTCCTAATCGCAATCACCCGTGTTTCAGCTGATTCCAGCCGACTTCATGAGAAAAAGGCAACCCCTTGCTAATGCTGAAAAAACCTGGTAAAATCTGTCATTCCGAACAGAGCGGGAACCGCGGGAATTAGCACATCAGATCCAGTGTTGCCGGCCAAAATCCGGCAGGTTGGTTCGATTCCCAGACGCTCCCGCGAGCAGGATTATCGGGGCGTAGCGCAGTCTGGTAGCGCGCACGGTTCGGGACCGTGAAGTCGAAGGTTCAAATCCTTTCGCCCCGACCATTTTTCTCCTTTCGGTTCATAGACCATGGAGATAAACGATGGTTCCCGCCTCTATCTGTCGAAATTATCGCGATGTTCTCTGTCCTGGGTCGGACTAACCAAACAGGTATGCTGCTTTAAGAAAGTCTGCTATGATACTAATGAGATGAAATGGTTGTTCTCAATAGTCGGCTGAGAATGACTGATGATGCAATTGTGAGAGGAAACATATTTTCGATACATGCATTGCCCTGAGAACGGCGTGCCTTAAAACCGGTTGACAGATGAGGTTGTGGTATGTCGATCAAGAATCTCGACACCTTCTTTAATCCACACCGCATAGCGGTCGTCGGGGCGAGCGACGACAAGCGGTCTCTTGGTTACTATGCCTTCAGGAACCTCGTTGGGAAAGGATTTAACGGCGTTGTCTTTCCGGTGAATCAACGCCGCGAGGCGGTACAGGGCGTTGAGGCATACAGGTCGGTCACCGCCATACCGCACGAGATCGACTTGGCGATCGTCGCTTCTCCCGCCGCAGAGCTTGATACCGCCCTCGATGAATGCGGACAGAAGGAGGTGAAGGGCGTCGTCATCCTGGCGCCTCACTTCGAGCTTCCCGGCGCTGATTCGGAGGAACAGGAAAACCGGATCAGAAGACTCTCAAACATTTACGGCTTCAGGGTCATGGGACCAAACTCCTTCGGCTTCCTGCGGCCGGGCAAGAACCTCAATGCGAGCCTGTTCCCCCATATTCCCCAGAAGGGGTTCATCGCCTTCATCTCCCAGAGCGGCATATTCTCCTCGGCCTTCCTGGAGAGGGCGATAAGCAAACAGATGGGCTTCAGTCATTTTATCTCTGTGGGGGGGAAGCTGGATATCGACTTCGCCGATCTGATCGACTATCTCGGCTGCGACCCTGAAACACGGGCTATCATCCTCTACATTCAGAACATCATGAACGGGCGGAGGTTCATGACCGCGGTGAGAAGTTTTGCGAGCAGTAAGCCGATCGTGGTAGTGAGGTCCGGACGGGCAGAGGCCTCGGGCCGGATGTTCCTGACCCA
>DASPUT010000066.1 GCA_035622735.1 Thermodesulfovibrionales bacterium
CACCCGGCCCGCCGGGCTGATAAAAAAAGGTGATCTTCCCGGGAGAAGGGATGAACCGCTCAGGGTCCTCAGCGTTGATCCTGCATTCTATCGAATGACCCGAAGGCTTTATGCTTCCCTGTTTATATTCCAGGGGAAGACCGGCCGCAAGCTTTATCTGTTCCTTAATGATATCGATGCCCGTCACCATCTCCGTAACCGGATGCTCCACCTGTACCCTTGTGTTCACTTCCATGAAATAGACACTTCCGTCGGGCTCGACGATGAATTCGATGGTGCCCACATTCTTATACTTCATGGCCCGTGCGGCCCTGACAGCCAGTTCCCCGATCTTCTTCCTGAACTTCTCTGTCGAAAAGGGTGAAGGCGATTCTTCGATGAGTTTCTGATGCCTCCTCTGTATCGAACAGTCGCGCTCACCTAGGTGAATGACGTTTCCCTTGCTGTCGGCCATGATCTGGACCTCAATGTGTCTCATCTCCGGAATATATTTCTCGATATAGAGCTCGCTGTTCCCGAAAGCTGTAAGAGCTTCTCTCTGCGCCAGATGGAATGCGTGATCGAGTTCGCCCTCTTCCCCGACGACCCTCATGCCCTTGCCCCCTCCCCCTGCTGATGCCTTGAGGATGACGGGAAAGCCCACTTTTCTCGCAATCTTCAGCGCTATTTCTTCCGAAATGACAGGCCCGTCACTGCCGGGAACAACTGGGATCCCTCTCCGTTTCAGGACCTGGCGTGCCTTCGCCTTATCCCCGCCGAGCCTTATATTTTCGGAAGACGGTCCGATAAAGGTTATTCCCGAAGTGACGCAGGCCTCGGCAAAATGCGGGTTTTCGGCGAGGAAGCCGTATCCTGGGTGTATCGCCTCTGAGTCTGTTATCTCGGCCGAACTGAGGATGCCGGGGATGTTCAGATAACTCTGAACCGAGTTTGCCGGACCGATGCATATAGCCTCGTCTGCGAGTCTCACATGCATGGAATCCTTCTCTATATCGGAGTAAACGGCAACGGTTTTGATATCGAGTTCCTTGCATGCCCTGATGATCCTGACCGCAATTTCTCCCCTGTTCGCTACGAGGATCTTCCTAAAGAGTTTCATCGTTCACCTTGCATTCATGAGCATTGAAGAAAAAGACTTCTCTGCCGGCCACGGTCAGCAGACAGGAGTTACCGCAACGTTCCCCGGGCCGCTACCCTCGCCCCGACGCCACTTACCTGTGCCTATGCCGGCTCTATGAGAAAGAGAGGCTCTCCGTACTCTACCGGTTGACCGTTCTCGACGAGAATCCTCATGATGATACCGTCAACCTCGCTTTCTATCTCATTCATCAGTTTCATCGCTTCGACAATACAGAGGACCTGGCCTTTCTTCACTCTGGCACCGTTGTCGACGAATTGCGGCGCATCAGGGGCCGGTGAGCGGTAGAACGTCCCGACGATGGGGGAGGTAATGGTCACGAGTCTCTGGACGTCCTCCTCGACCTCTCCCGGCTTCTCCTGGGACACCGGTATCTTCGTCTGCACCTCCAGGGAAGGAAACGCCTGCCTCCGTATCTTGACCTTTGTCCCGTCCTTCTCCACCTGGAGTTCGGTTATGTCCGTCTCCTTCAGAAGGGATATCAGTTCTCTGAGGTCTTCAAGCTCCATCACTTGACCCTTTCGATATATTCTGACGTCCGTGTATCGATTTTCAGTCTGTCCCCTTCGCTGATATGGAAGGGGACCTTTACCACAGCACCCGTCTCGAGTGTCGCCGGTTTCGTTCCTCCCGATGCAGTGTCACCCTTGAAACCGGGATCGGTCTTTACGACTACAAGTTCCACAAAAGTCGGCAGTTCAACCGTAAGGGGTTCTCCCTTATAGTCGAGAACCTTGACCGTCATGTTCTCCTTCAGAAATTTCTTCACGTCTCCAAGCTGGGCCTCGGTGAGGGGGACCTGTTCGAAGGTCTCCGTATCCATAAAGAAATGCATATCCCCCTCCGCATAGAGGTATTGCATAGCCTTCTCTTCGAGCTGGGGTGTCTCGAATTTTTCACCGGACCTAAAGGTATCCTCCAGCACGCTTCCTGTTCTCATGCTCTTCAGTTTCGTCCTGATGATCGCCCCGCCTCTTCCCATCTTAACATGCTGAAAGTCCACAATCTCAAAAGGCTCTCCCTTATACTCTATCTTGGCACCTTTCCTGAATTCGTTCGTCGATAGCAATGCAATCTCCTTTCTTAGGCAATAATCTCGAGATTCTTCGGCAGGGTGGTCAACACCTCACAGCCGGCAGACCGCACGAGTACCATGTCCTCGATCCTCACCCCTCCAAGCCCCGGCAGGTATATCCCCGGTTCGACAGTGAAGACCATGTGCTCCTGCACCACGGTCCTCTTCGTCCAGGTTATCCGGGGCAGTTCATGAACCTCAAGGCCAACTCCGTGACCCGTACCGTGACCGAAATACTCCCCATATCCGGCGTTCCCGATACTCTCCCGCGCCGTACCGTCTATGATCTTCCCTTGTTCGCCCGGACTGACAGAGGAGATTGCGTCTCTGTTCGCCTTAAGGACGGCCTCATATATCCCTTTCTTCCTCGTCATGTCTCCGCCTCTCAGAAGCAGCGTCCTCGTCATGTCAGAGACATACCCCTCCGCCTCTCCTCCCCAGTCGACAACAACGAGGTCTCCCGGCGAGAGCCTCTTTTCCGTCGCCTTCGCATGCGGCATCGCCGCATTGTCTCCGGACGCCACTATTATATCAAAAGGGATGCGATTACAACCTCTTTTTTTTAGCCTCTCCTCGAGCATTCCGGCGATCTCAAGCTCACTCCTCCCTGCTCTTATCCGGGGCTTAATGTCACGAAACGCATCTTCGGCACGCCGGACGGCTTGCCGAATAAGGGCTATCTCATCAGCATCCTTCACCGCCCTCAATCCTTCCACGAGACCCCTTAGGGGCTTGAGGCCGGCACCGATCCGGGAAAGGGCGGAAAAGACCTCATACGACACGGAAGATTCGAAGCCGAGCATGCCGACGCCGAGCGACCTGAGGAGCTTTCTTATCGTCCCGAACCGGTTTCCCTTCTCGATTACAATTTCCCATGCAACAGATGATCGGGATGTCGCGCCTCCCCTGCTGTCCTTCTTCGATAATTCCCGTTCAGCCTCCTCCCGATATCTGAAATCCGTCACGAAGACGGCATCCCGTTTCGTTATGAGAATGAAGCCCGACGTGCCTCTGAAGCCGGAGAGATACCGGATATTGATGAGGTCGGTTACGAGGAATCCATCGACTCCTCTATTCCGGATGGAATCCCGTACCCGTGCGATGCGGAGCGGATACCCGGTGATAATCGCGCTACCTCTGAGAAATGATATTTTTTGCGGCTATGAGTGCAAGGATATAGCTTTCTGCGCCAAAGCCGATGATCTGGCCCCGCGACACCTCCGCGGTGTAAGACTTTCTTCTGAATTCCTCTCTTTCGTGAATATTCGAAATATGCACTTCTATGGCAGGCTTCCCGACGGAAGCGATTGCGTCTCGGATGGCTATGCTCGTGTGCGTGTAGGCTGCCGGATTGATGATGAGGAGATCATAATCGTTCTTCTGTATCGTGTCGATGATCCCTGATTCACTGTTGGATTGGATGACGGTCAGATCCATTCCCAGTTCCGCGGCCTTCTCTTTCATTCTGGCGTTGATTTCCGAGAGAGTCAGGGTACCGTAAATATCGGGTTCCCTTTTCCCGAGCAGGTTCAGATTCGGACCGTGTATAACTAAAACCTTCATATGCGCAAGATGAAAATCAGCCTGTCGGGACAGGAGACCTCAGAAATTCTACGCCAGTTCAGGCCGGACCGTGTTCTTTCATATCCCGGCGCCTGTCGCCGTATTCTCGTGCCCGACGTCAATCCTCTGCCGTCAGAATTCTCCCTCGATCTTCGGGATCGTTGTTCGGAGGATAAACCTGCCCTTTCCATAGTTTCCATCGGGAGTGATGATGAGGGCGAGGTAGTATTCCGCATTGATCCGGCGCATGACGATACCGCATCTATCAGAGATAATCGAAAATTCCCGTGCTTTGCCAAGACCGAGGTCCTCTGCTGCAAGGTTAATATCTTTAATCATCGCGGAGGACTCGGCCCCGAGTTCATCAAGGCTGAGAAGTTTCTGGACGGTGTATTCTTCCACCGGAATACCGTCGGAACCGATTATGGCTGCGGATGCGGCACCGTCGACCTTTTCGACAATTTCCTTAAGGACAGGCAAAAAACTCATCTCTCCTCGGTTCCGAGTAACTGGTTAATTGATTCATCGAGCCGTTGAGGCCCGTCACAGGGCAGATGCCTTGCAGACAGACCAACGAACTCTCTATTCGGAAGATGCGCTAAACCTTCTCTTTATCCCTTCGCGGAAAGCCTCCAGTCTCGCTATCATGAGCTCTTCGCCTTTTCCGATCAGTTTCAGAAAAGCCCTGAGCTCAGCGACCCGCTGGAGAAGGTCTCTGTTTTCGGGGTAACGTGTGAGCAGTCCCCTGTAGAGATTAATCGCTTCGGAATAGTCGCCGCTGGTGATAAGGGAATCAGCAGCTTCGATCTCCGCCCTCATGGCGGCATAGCTGCCTTCGCCAGAGGGAGGAACTTCTCCAGAGACGCCCGCCGGATGCACTGGCTCCGGGGAATCAGCCCCGATAACAAAGACTCCTGCCTCCGGCTCATCTTCAAGCTGCTGGGAAAGGGACCTGCTGAATTCCTCAAATTCTTTTCCGAAATCCTCTGATTTCACGATCCCGGTAACTTCACCTTCAGGGAGTTCCGCCGCAAGAATGCCCTCCTCCATAATTTCCTCAGCCGTCTCTTCTCCTCCCGCCGCTTCAAGCAATGTTTCACGGGCCGCTGCGGCCTTGCCTTCAGGAGAAAGAGCGGAAGTCGCTCCCTCAGAGGGTATTGTTTCGAGGGTTTCGAGACAGGCCTGAGCATCTTCATCGAGGGGGTTCAGGACAAGCACCGTCCGGTATTCCGTTACGGCCTTCTCCGTCTCTCCCAGTTCCCGGTATATATCTGCAAGTTTTCTATGGGCAAAGAGATTGTCCGGTACCGACCGGATGACTTCCTCAAATTCGAGCTGGGCTTCGCTGAGCATGTTCTTCTCGAGATATATCCTTCCCAAGGCAACCCGCGCACTGGTATAGCCCGCATGCTGTTTCAGGCCGTTCAGAAGTACGGTAATAGCCTCATCCGGCATTCCCGACTTTCTGTATTCTTCGGCGAGGGGAAGGAAAAGCCGCGAATTCGGGTCCTTCTCAACTCTCTGGCGCAGTTTCTCTATCTCTTCGAGTGCCATATTCGTTTAATTTTTATAGAAATCGAGGGAAAAGTCAAGGAATAAATTTGAATAAATCCGAAATCCTATCGAGAAGGGCATCGGCAGCTTCATCTTTGGTCATAAGGGGCAGACTCGTCATGCCTTCCTTCCCGATAATCGTGATCTCGTTCGTGTCGACGTCGAAGCCCGAACCGGTAGAGAGCACGTTGTTAAATACCATGATATCAACGCCCTTTTTCCTGCCCTTATTCTCAGCCCGCTTCACGTGAGGCCCCGTTTCTGCCGAGAAGCCTACAAGAAGCGGTTTCCGGCGCATCGCACCGAGTTCTGAAAGGATATCCGGTGTCCTTCTGAGTTCGAGCTTCAGTCCATCGCTCTTTTCGATTTTTGTATCCCTTCTCCTGATGGGCGCAAAATCAGCAACCGCTGCAGCCATGACAAGGACATCGCAGCGCAGGTTCCCGAGGACCGCTTCTCTCAGTTCCGCTGCGGTCTCGACGAAAATCACCTCTGCCGATGCGGGAGGTTTGATCTGCGTCGGTCCGCTGATGAGTGTCACCTTCGCTCCTCTTCTCGCCGCCGCCCTCGCAACCGCATATCCCATTTTGCCCGACGACCTGTTAGAGATGAAGCGCACCGGGTCCACGTATTCTCGGGTCGGCCCGGAAGTCACGACAAATCTCTTACCGGAAAGGTCCTGCCTCGATAGGGCAGACTTTATCGTCTCGATTATTTCCGGGACCTCAGCCATCCTGCCGACGGCCTCTTCCCCGCAGGCCAGAATCCCCCGCTCGGGGCCGACCTGAAGGAATCCCCGTGATAGGAGATAATCGAGGTTCTTCCGGAAGATCGGGTTTTCGTACATCCTCCAGTTCATTGCCGGTGCGATGACTACGGGACCCTTGAATGAGAGCATGCAGGTGCTGAGGAGGTCATCGGCGATTCCCTGTGCGAATTTCCCTATGCTGTTTGCCGTCGCAGGAGCTACGACGAAAAGATCCGCATCAGCGGTAAGCGAGATATGGGACATCGGGTCGACATAGAGGTCGGAATGGACTCTATTCTGAGATGACACCTCGAGGGAAAGGGGCGTTATGAAATTCTTCGCGGCGGAGGTCATGACCACATGAACCGCTGCCCCTTCCTCGGTGAGCCTTCTCGCTAATTCAACTGCCTTATATACAGCGACACTTCCCGTGAGACCGAGGAGTATCTTCCTACTCTTCAGCACCGCTTTCATCCCCAAGGGCCTCGTAACTCTTCGGGGATTCCGATTCCTCTCCCTTCTCGACAAAGAGGTCCTCCAGGGCTTTCCTCTCGCCGGTCTCCCTTTCGTGCAGGTAGACCTTCAGGTCCTTCTCGAGTTCGGAAAGGTCTTCAGGTGCGCCTTCTCTCCGCTTCTCCTCCAGGTACTTCCGGTAATCGAATTTCTTCGCCTCCTGCTTCGCCTTCCTCGCCTCGTCGCCCACAAGGAACTCCAGAGAACCGCTCAGGGCTTCTTCGATCGCGACTGTCGTCACCTTCTTCGACCTGGTGGCGATCTTCGGTTTTACCCCGAGTGCCAGTTCCCTCGCCCTCTGCGCCGCGATCGTCGCAAGTCTAAATTTGCCGTCTATGAGCTTCTTTTCAATTTCAACCGGCAACGCGATAATATCCATATCTCCTCCTAAGCCATAACGTTTCTTATCCATTCAGGGTCTACCCTTTCCGTCTTAATCCTCTCGGCAATCACGACGGCCTTCAACTCCGTGAGAGCCTCGTCGAAGACATCGTTTACTATAACATAATCGTAATTTTTGTACTCCCCTATCTCCTGGACCGACCGCTTCATCCTCAGGGCTATCTCCTCGGGAGAATCGCTCATACGGCCCTCCAGCCTCGCCCGCAGTACATCGAGGGAAGGCGGAAGTATAAAAATATACACGCCGTTTTCATAACTCGCGCGGAAGTGGCGCGCGCCCTGCGTATCGATATCGAGGAGCACGTCGAGACCCTTTCCCATCATCTCGTAGAGGCGTTTTCTCGAAGTCCCGTAAAGGTTTCCGTGGACCTTTGCCCATTCGACGAATTCATTATCCTCGATCATTTTTCTGAATTCTCCTTCATCCACAAAGGTATAGTCCCGGTCACTCACCTCACGGGGGCGGGGAAACCTCGTGGTATACGAAACGGAATGTCCTATGTCGGGAAGCTCACTGATAAGCTGCCGGCAGAGCGTCGTCTTACCGGCCCCAGAAGGCGCTGAGACGACGAAGAGGTTACCGCTCTTCTTCCTGATCATCAACCCGATCCCGGTGTTCGGAAAATCTCAGGTCCTTCGGCATCCCGTCGGCGCCCCTGAAGTCATGGAACCGTTGGGTTATCGTCTCTGTCTGGAGGGCGCTGAGGATGATATGGTCGCTGTCGGTAACGATGATCGACCGCGTCCTCCGTCCTTCCGTAGCGTCCAGCAGTTTTCCCCGTTTCTTCGCCTCGTCCCTCAAGCGTTTCATAGGTGATGAACCGGGCGTTATTATCGCGACCACCCTTGCAGCAGAAACGACGTTGCCGAAACCTATGTTCACTAGTATCGGACTTAAGTCTCTTTTCATCTCTTTCCACCCTCTCCTATTGAAGATTCTGAGCCTGTTCCCTCATCTTTTCGAGCTCCGCCTTTATCTCGATCGAAAGATTCGTGATCCGGTAGTCATTCACCTTCGAGGCCACCGTATTCACTTCCCGGTTCAACTCCTGCAGGAGGAACTCTATCTTCCTTCCCACGGAATCACCGTTGGACAGGATCTCCTTCACCTGCGCAACGTGCGAGTGGACCCTCGTTATCTCCTCACTGATATCGGTCTTCTCGGCCATAATCGCGGCCTCCTGGAGCACCCTGCCCTCGTCATACTGAACTTCCCCGAAAAGGTCATGGAGTCTCTCGATGAACTTCTCCTTGCAGGCGGTCACCGCGTCGGGTGTAAAAAGAGCGATCTGTTCGCTCATCTGTTCTAGCCGTGCCAGTCTCAGAAAGATATCCGTCGCGATCGTCTCTCCCTCGCGATCTCTCATATCTCCAAGTCTCGACAGGGCATCATTGAAGGCCTCGAAGAGCGGGCCCGCATCGTAGTCGATTTCTTCCGAAAGGATGAGGTCCCTGAATCCCGCGAGGGTGCCTATCTCGATATCTCCCGTCAGCGAAAGCTCCTCTTTTAGTGCGACGAGGGCCTGATGGAGTTCCCTCGCGATTCCGACATCGAGCTTCACTCTATGACCCTCTTCTCCGGTCACGGAGACGATGGCGTCGAACCTCCCCCTCGAAAATCTCCCTTTAATAAGGTTCCGCAGCGGAATCTCGTGAAGGCTGAGGTTCTGCGGGATCTTTATCGATATGTCCATGAACCGATGGTTCACGGACCGGACTTCCACCTTGAAGGGGCCCTTCTGAGAAGACCCGAAACCCGTCATGCTCTCTATCACGGCAGCCTCATCGTATCAAACAGCCCTCTAGCCCCTTCTTTCATGAGATTATGTTATTAGAAACAGGGCCGAAAGTAAAGACTGGGATAATAACTCTCAGGAGGAAAACAAAAGAGGGCGGGCAAAAAGCCCGCCCTCTCCTTGACCTTTCCAATGCGCTACGGATTTGTTATCGTGACTGTCGCTGTGAAGAGATTGCTCTTCGTATCGACCACTGCTATGCTAACAGGACGCCCTGCCGCCGGGATGCCCGTGCAATCTGCTGCCACTGTCGCCGAGAATGTCTTACCACTCGCAGTTACCGTGGTTGGACTGACGACCACTGAAGCCAACGACGATGTTATTGTATAACCCGGACTTCCACCAGTGACAACAAATGTCGCTATGCCGCCAGTAGTACAACTAATCGGTACAGTTGCAGGGGTAACTGTCAAAGGTGGCGGAGTCGGTGTCGGCACTGGCGTAGCCGTCGGTTGAGGGGCCGCCGTGACCGTGACCGCTGTTGAGCCTGATACGCCGCCGGATGTGGCGGTTATGCGATCAGTTTCGCCTCCGAACCCCGATGGCAGGGTGGGCGCCGTGAACTGCGCCGTCGCAACGCCGCTTGTTGTCTGTGC
The DNA here is from genome assembly GCA_035622735.1 of Thermodesulfovibrionales bacterium. Classification (NCBI taxonomy): domain Bacteria; kingdom Pseudomonadati; phylum Nitrospirota; class Thermodesulfovibrionia; order Thermodesulfovibrionales; species Thermodesulfovibrionales bacterium. Next base: position 9,386 of record DASPUT010000066.1, read on the forward strand.
AAAAGCATCTACTCCACCGGTGCCCTGCGTGACGCTGAAGTTCACCGCAGTACCGTCAGGCGCAGGAGTTCCGGCACTTGTCGTCACCTGCGCGGTAATGGTGGATATCCCAGCAGATGCCACTGACTGAGGATTCGCGG
>DASPUT010000067.1 GCA_035622735.1 Thermodesulfovibrionales bacterium
AAGGCCTTCGAACTCGGCAAACCCGAGCGGGTACCCGTGACCCTTTTCGGAGGGGGGATGTGGAGCATCAAGGATTACGGCACCACCTTCGAGGAACTCTCAAAGAACGTAGACAAGAATGTGGACATGTGTGTCGCTGAGGCTGAAAAGATCAGGAGCGACGTGGTGTATGTGGGCTCCGGGTTCAACAATTTCCACGCCATCGCCCTCGGAAGGAAATTCGGCGCGGGCGTGAAGTTCCGCGAAATCGGCGCGCCGGACATGACGGAGCATTTCGTGCATTCGGAAGAAGACATTGCGAAGCTCGATATCCAGGACCTCTTCAAGGAGGACGTCATCAAGGGGGTCATGGATGCCACACTCAAGGTGAAGGAGAAGATCGGCAACAAGTACCTCGTCACCATGACCTGCTGGGGCCCATTCACCCTCGCCGCACGCTTTGTCGGGGAAGAAGCCTTTATGAAGGCAACGTTCAAGAAGCCGGCCTTTGTGGAGAAGATGGTCGATTTCTGCGCCGATCTTCTGATCGCGCTGTACGAGCCCCTGGTCGACAAGGGCCTGGAGGCGCTCAGCATCGCCGATCCCACCGCATCGGGAGACCTCATCAATCCCAAACAGATGTCGAGATTCGCGGTTCCCCCGCTCAAGAAGATGAGCGACTGGGCGAAATCGAAGGGCGTCTACACCATTCTCCACATATGCGGCAACACGAGCGACCGCCTTGAACAGTTCATCGACACCGGATGCACGGTCATCTTCTTTGATCAGAAGGTCGACATCGCCAAGGCGAAGGAGGTCCTCTTCGGCAAGATGTGCTTCGGCGGTAATGTGGCTCCCGTACATGTACTCCTCAATAAGACGAAGGAGGAAGTCGAGCAGGCCTGTAAAGAGACGATAGAGCTGGCCGGTAAGGACGGAGGCTATGTCCTCGTTCCCGGTTGTGACATCCCGCCGACGATTTCCTATGAGAATCTTAAGGCGTTCCATGACGTAGCCCTTAACTGGAAATATTGATGATCCATGCGTACCCTGAGGGGAGGTGAGATGCAGCGAAGAGGGGAAAAAATAAACCCTTTGTAAGGGGAGGTGAATGTGGGATTCTTTGAGAGCGTGAGGCGTATACTGGCTGGAGAGTCGGAAAAACAACAGAAGAAGGAGGCAACGATGGCTGAGAAGAAAATGACGGTCGAAGAAGTCAATGAGTACATGAAGCAGAAATGCGGTTTTGTTCCGAGGATGTTCCAGATAATAAACACGGTAACCCCGGACCCGGGAAGGACCTTTGCCGATTTTTACGCGACGATCTTCGGTGACGGAGCGCTTTCGAAGAAGGTAAAGGAATTGATGTTCATGGCAGGCGGAGTCGGATACTGTTCCCCGCGCTGCATCATCCATGTAATCCCGGCCATCAATGCGGGTGCGACGACCATGGAGATTTTCGAAGCAGCCTCCGTCGGCATGATCCTCGCCGGTTTCGTGCCCGGTGGTCCGGGCATCCCCTACGCCTTCGAATATGCGCTCAAGTGTCTCGATATCGAGGCAAAATTCCGGAAGGGTGAAAAGTGGGAATATCTGCCGGCCCCGAAATTCGACCACGGCGTATTCTAGGCTGAAAGGGAGCGAAGGCGGCAGAGATAGGAAGCTGTATAAAAAGCGGGCGGCGTCCTCCGTCCGGGGGCGCCGCCCTCAAGAGAAAAGATAGTTCATTTTACCACAATTGAATAAAAAAGGAGATTGAATGTTCACATTCAAGAAAGAACAGAAAGTGTTTACCATCGGGGGAATAAAGATAGGCGGTCAGCCCGGAGAGAATCCTCCCCTCATGATATCATCGATGTTCCATAATAAAGACAAGATCGTACATGACAGAAAAGGCAATTTCGACAGGGAAAAGGCGAAGGACCTTATCAAGAAACAGGAGGACCTTTCCGAGATTACCGGTATCCCCGGTATGGTGGCTATGGTTGCGAATACGCCCGAAGAGGCAAAGATCTATATCGACTTCTTCCTCGAAACAACCACGATGCCCTTCGGGATAGACATGTGGGTTGCCGAGCAGAGGGCAAAGGCGACGGAGTATATCGCGAAACTTGGCGTGCAGAATAAATTCCTCTATAACAGCATAACGCCCTGGGATAAGGACATAAAGGGACAGGTAGCGCGCTTGAAGGACCTCGGAATCAAGCATGTAGTCGTTCAGGCATTCGATGATCAGGACCAGACGCCGGCAGGCAGATTGAAATCGCTCGAGTCGATACTCGCTCAGGGCGCCGATAGCTTTGACACCGTCATCGTCGATACGTCGGTGATGAACCTGCCCTCAACCTCTTTTTCGCTCATAGCGAACAGGATAATCAAGGAGAAGCATGGCCTTCCCTGCGGCGGCGCATACTCGAACGGCACCCACATGTGGAAGGAGATAAAAGAGAAGTGGGGACTGGACGGTTTCAAGGCGATGGATGCGGTGGTCCAGGGGATGGCATCAGCCCTCTGGAGCGACTTCAATTTCTGCGGCCCTATCGTCACGGCGCCGAGGGTCTTTCCTGCCGTAGCGAGCGCCCACATGCTGCTGTCTACCCTTGTATACGACGAGACAAACATCATCCACGAGAACCCTAACCTTCCCCTTCGGAAAAACTTCGCCGACTTCATCGAGAAGCTGCAGGAAGGCGGAACGAGGAAAAAGGGAAAATAAGATGACAGGAAAGGAGAAACAACGTTAATGACTTCGAGAGAGAGAGTGCTAAAACTTTTTAAGGGAGAAGCGATAGACAGGATTCCCTGTTTCAGCGGAATGGGTAATGTCACGGAAGAGGGAATCAACAAGCTCGGGTACCGGTTTGCCGGCATTCATCTCGATGCGAAACAGATGGCCGATACCGCAGCTTCGACGTATAAGATGTTCGGCTTCGAATGCGGCGTGGTTCCCGTCGACCTCTGCGTAGAAGCGGAGGCGATGGGATGCGTCATCAATGTTTATCCCCACGCCGAGGGTATCCTCTATCCGACGATAAAGGAGAAGCTCATTCACAAGGAAGACGAGATGGATATAAAACTTCCTGCCGATCTCGCATCGAAAGGGAGGGTTCCGCTCCTGAAGGAAGCGATAAAGATCTTGAAGGCGGACATAGGGAATGAGGTCGCCATAGGATCCTATGTCCTCGGTCCCTTCACCCTCGCCGGTCAGATCATGGAACTGAACGACCTGTTAAAGCTCTCCTTCAAGAAGGCGGATAAGGTCGCAAAGCTCCTCGACGTGATGGCCGATGCGATTATCATCGTCGCGAAAGAGTATGAAAGGGCCGGCGCTGATTACATAACGGTTCGGGAAATGGGCGCTACGACCGATGTGCTCAGTCCGAGGGTTTTCAAGAGCCTCATCTTCCCCCCCCTCCAGAAGATCATGAAGGAGATAAAGGTGCATTCGGTACTGCACATCTGCGGTAAGACGAACGACATCGTGACCTTCATGATGGAGTCGGGCCCGAACGCCATCAGTGTCGAGCAGAAGAACGACGTTGCGGAAACGAGGAAGAAATTGGGAAAAGACGCCCTCATCTTCGGCAATTATGACCCCTATAACGTCCTTGTCTCGGGTGACGAAAATCTCGTGCGGTCCACCATGAGGAACTGTATCGACAACGGCGTGAGCGCGGTCTGGCCGGGATGCGATATCTGGCCGACGGTGCCTCCTCAGAATATGACGGCGATGATCGATGAAATCAAGAAATACGGAGGTAAAAAGTAATGGCAGACGAAGCGAAAAAGAAGGAGATACTCGAGAAACTGAAAAACGGCGTGATTCAGTATGATGAAGATGCCTGTAAGGAAGGTGCACAGGAGGCGGTCGATGCAGGGCTCGATGCCAACGAGGCGATATTCGACGGACTCGTGGCCGGCATGGAGGAGGTCGGAAGACTCTTCGAGGCGCAGGAGTATTTCGTTCCGGAGATCCTCATGTGTGCCGATGCCCTTTACGCGGGCCTCGACATCCTGAAGCCCCACTGCCAGCAGATGGACCTCGGCCTCAAGGGCGCTGTCGTTATCGGCACGGTCGAAGGCGATGTCCACGACATCGGGAAGAACCTCGTCAAGATGATGTTCGATGTCGCCGGCTTCACGGTATACGATCTCGGGAGGGACGTACCCCTCGATAAGTTCGTTGACGAACAACTGAGGACCGATTCCGATCTGGTCTGTCTCTCGGCGATGATGACGACTTCCATGGTCGGCATGCCGAAAGTCATCGAGAAGATCAAGGCGAAAAACCCGAACGTCATGATCATGATCGGCGGTGCTCCGACTTCAAAAGAGCTCGCGGACAAGTGGGGCGCCGACGGGTATGCTGAAGATGCAAGTAACGCCCTCAAAGAGGCGATAAAGATGGTAGCCTTCCTCAAGAACCTGAGGGCAGAAAGGGCCGCTAAGAAGTAATAAGAAGTTGGATACACGGCAACTGAAAGAATACCTGAAAAGCGAAGGTGCCACCCTTGTCGGGGTGGGCGATGTCACGGACGCGCTCACCCCTGAGATCATGCACCTGAAGAGGGGCGTGGCGATTGCGGTCAACAGGGGCCTCAACAAGGAGACGATCGATCTGCTCCTGCAGCTCCAAAAGCTTGTTGCGGACTGGCTGAAGGAAGGGGGATTCAGGAGTCTCTCGATACCGCCTGATTCGGACAGGAAGAAAGGCAAGTATATCACGAAACTCTATCCCCTCTTCTGTCATAAGACAGCGGCGACATGCTCCGGACTCGGCTGGATCGGAAAAAACGGTCTTATCATAAACAAGCGCTATGGATCAAAACTCACCTGGGCGAGCGTGCTGACCGATGCCCCCCTCAGA
>DASPUT010000068.1 GCA_035622735.1 Thermodesulfovibrionales bacterium
GTACAAATTTAGGAGGTGAAGAATCGTGCGAAAGATCGTGTTCCTCTTAGCGATGATGGTGTTGCTGGTGCCGGCATCATATACGTATGCCTTCAGCACCACGGGCCAGGATTGTGCGAAATGCCACACCCTGACCAAGGACGAAGCAGTGACCCTGTTGAAAGACCTCATACCGAACCTGAAGGTACTTGATGTCGTGACGAGTCCCATGAAGGGAATGTGGGAAGTGGACGTGGTGGCGAACGGAAAGAAGGGGCTCGTCTACGTCGACTTCACGAAAAAATACCTCATCTCGGGCTCTCTCGTAGACATCAAGGAAAAAAAGAATGTCTCCCAGGAGAGGCTCGCCGACATCAGCAGGGTGGACGTATCGACAATCCCCCTCGGTGATGCCGTTGTCATGGGAGACAAGGACGCCAAGTACAAGATTATCGTATTCAGCGACCCCGATTGACCGTACTGCGCAAAACTTCATCAGGAGATGAAGAAGGTCATTGAAGAGAGAAAAGATATCGTGTTCTATGTCAAGATGTTCCCGCTCCCGATGCATAAGGGCGCGTATGATAAGGCAAAGGCGATCGTCTGCGAGAAATCCCTCGCCCTTCTCGAAGACGCCTATGAGAAGAAAGAGATGCCGAAGCCGAAATGCGAAACAACGGTGCTCGATGACAATATCAAACTCGCCGAGAGCCTCGGCATCTCAGGCACTCCGGCAGTGATCTTCCCCGACGGCAAGGTAATCCCGGGGGCTGTTGACGCCAAGACGATTATCGGCGGAGTGGGGAAATGATAATGATAGGGAGTACGCAGTAGGACGATAGTAACGCGCTGAGAGGTTTCCGTCCGGTGACCTCTCAGCGTTTATTCATATGCCGAAGTGGCGGAACTGGCAGACGCGCTAGGTTCAGGGTCTAGTGGTCGCAAGGCCGTGCGGGTTCGAGTCCCGCCTTCGGCACCAACCTTTTCTTTTTATATCAATACCTTAGCGTTCTGAAAACCTCAAAAAAAACCGTCAACAGACCGTCAACAAGTGGTTTTTTCCATAGCTGGGAAAAGCAGAAGATGTAGTAGATAGATAAGAGAGAATGTTATGCTTAAAAGAGAAAAAAGAGGAGGTAGTCATGGATATCCCAGATAAATTGTTGGACATCATGAAACAGGACGGGGTTGTTGCGATTGCAACGTTGGGAAAGGATGGACAGCATTTGGTCAATACTTGGAATAGCTATTTAAGGATATCATCAGACGGCCGCCTATTCATTCCTGCTGGCTATATGCATAAGACAGAGGCTAACGTTGCCTTTAATCCCAATGTGCTGATTACATTGGGAAGCAGCAAGGTCAAAGGCTTGCACGGGGCAGGGGCTGGCTTCTTGATTAAGGGGAAGGCAATTTTTATAACATCTGGACCTGATTATGATTTTATGAAGGAAAAGTTCAGTTGGCTGCGGGCTACCTTTGCCGTTGTCATCGATTCTATTACTCAAACCTGGTGAGGTTGGGGTGTCAACCCCAAATCTGCAATGCGGCCAAAGTGAGCATTAAGGTTCTGGTCGGTCAATGTGCTTGACGGTTCGATCAGCCAGCTGATCAATGCGTCCAAGGGGCCATCGGGCTCTGCTTCGCGAGAACTGCGAGACTCGATGAGGTCAATTTTGTGAAGGAAGGTGCTAAATAATTGACCGAGTGATCTCGCGCAAACTTACTGACCAAACATAACGCCGATGCGGTAAATGCTTTGGTCTACCTTCTTATGCCACCTTACAGTCCCCATCTTATGGGAGCCGCGAATTACATTAGTGAACTTTATCTGTTGTCCCTCAGCGAGAGGCTTAAATACATAAAGACCTATTCCTGATTGGCTGATATTTATCGTAACCGCCTTATAGGTTTCTTCAACACTGGTAGGTTCCAAAGCATATTCTATTTGATGATAATAATCATCGCGCGGCTCCACTCTCGCACTATAAAACGCCATCGCCCGTCCTATAAAAAAATGGTTATTTCTTAGTGTCACGCTATCATATATCTGCTATCTTTGCAACGGCTATTCTTGACTCAAGAGAAGTCTTGCGGCTCCATCAGAAAGGCTACAGTGTGGAAACCAGGACGGATGTTTTCTCGGATCTTCGATCGTGAAGGTCGTTGTCTTAGGATGGAGCTAATTGACAATCGTCTGGACCGTCCCAGAATAATAATGGGGTGCTATCATACTATGCCTCGACGCCCTTGGTTATCGAAGTCGGCTCTACCGCCTAGGCCATTTCATAGGCAGTCATTTGACGTAAATTCGTGATGTCCCGCAATGGCGGCGCGCCAAACAAGCGGCTGTACTCGCGGCTGAATTGGGAGGGACTTTCATAGCCGACCTGAAACGCCGCCGCTGCCGCATCCTGATTTTCAGTGAGCATCAACCGCCGCGCTTCATTCAACCGCAGCCATTTCTGGTACTGAAGCGGGCTCATGGCCGTCACGGCCCGGAAGTGATGGTGGAAGGTCGATGTACTCATGTTGGCCTGCGATGCAAGATCATCGATTCGCAACGGCTGTGTGAAGTTACCCTTCAACCAATAGATTGCCCGCGCTATCTGTTGACTCTGACTTCCCGCTGACGCCATCTGGCGTAAACGCGCACCCTGATCGCCGACCAGTAAACGGTAAAAGATTTCCCGCTGTATAATAGGGGCAAGGATCGGGATGTCTTTTGGCTCATCGAGCAAGTCGATCAATCGCTGAAAGGCGGTGAGCAGCGGTACTGTGACCTCGCCGGTCGCCATTCCACGGCTCGATTGCTGGGGACGCGGCGGCGGGAGATTGCTGTCTACCATCAGATGTGAAATCTCTCGCTGATCAATCCTCAAAACGAGCCCCAGGTAGGGCTTCTCCCTGCTCGCATTGACGACTTGCACAAATGCGGGAAGATCCACGGACGTGATCAAAAAATGGTGTGCGTCATACACATACGCTTCTTCTCCGAGCAGCACGCGTTTCGCCCCCTGCGCGATCACGCAGACGCGCGGTTCGTACATAATGCTTATCGGCTCGCTCGGTTCTTCCCGCCGGTGAAGTGACAAGCCGGGGATTCCCGTCTCATACTGATTGCCCCTGTCGGTCCATCGGGCAATGCTCCTTCCCAAAGCGCCGATCGCACCTTCCATGCTATTATTTTCAAACTTCTGATTGACCGTCTGCTTATTCATCGGAACCTCCTGTCTCATATTACCAGACCTCACTTCGCGGTAACAATCATTAATCGAAGAGCTCGTACTATTAGGCAATAAATTGGCAGAATTGATCTACCTGCTTCTGTTTTTTCAGGAGTACGATAAAATTATAACGGGACAGCAAAAAGATGTGAGCAAAGTCTGTTTCGAAGTTTTGGTCCTAGACACGTGAAAGGAGAAACAATGAGAAAACGTAAATTGGGACAGAGCGGCCTGGAAGTTTCGGCTCTCGGGCTCGGCTGCATGGGAATGAGTTATGGCTATGGTCCGGCCGGAGATAAGCAGGAGATGATCGCTCTTATCCGGAAAGCGGTGGAACGCGGCGTCACGTTCTTCGATACTGCCGAAGTCTACGGTCCGTTCACAAACGAAGAACTCGTGGGAGAAGCCGTAGCTCCGTTCCGTGGGCAGGTGGTGATCGCCACCAAGTTCGGGATCAAGCACGATGCCGGCGGGCAGCAAGTCCAGGACAGTCGGCCCGAGCAGATCAGGCAGAGCATCGAGGGATCGCTCAAGCGGCTGAGAGTCGATGCCATAGATCTCTACTACCAACACCGTGTTGATCCGGACGTGCCGATCGAAGACGTGGCGGGAGCGGTGAAGGACCTCATTCGGGAAGGTAAGGTCAAGCACTTCGGCCTTTCTGAACCAGGAGTGAAAACGATTCGCCGCGCTCATGCCGTCCAGCCGGTAACCGCGATCCAGAGCGAATATTCACTGTGGTGGAGGCGGCCCGAAGAGGAATTACTTCCGACACTCGAGGAACTCGGAATCGGGCTCGTTCCCTTTAGCCCCCTCGGTAAGGGCTTCCTCACGGGAAAAATCGACGAGAAGACGACGTTCGATGAGTCCGACTTCCGCAATATCGTTCCCCGTTTTACGCCGGAGGCCCGGAAGGCGAATCAGGCCCTGGTCGATCTGCTTCGCGCGATCGCAGAACGGAAGAAGGCGACGCCTGCTCAGATAGCGCTCGTCTGGCTACTCGCCCAGAAGCCGTGGATTGTTCCGATCCCGGGCACCAAGAGGCCGGAGCGCCTGGAGGAGAACATCGGAGCGGTGAACGTCGAACTTACCCCGGACGATCTTCGTGAGATCGATAGCACCGCATTAAAGATCACGATCCAGGGTGCCCGGTACCCTGAAGCACTTGAAAAAAGAACAGGTCTCTGAAATGCCCGAGCGTAAATTGCGCGATGGCGCGATCCGGAATAGAATGAAATTACCATCAAAGGAGGAAAAGACAATGTCAATGAATGTACTTGGTTATGGAGCACCGTCCGCTAAGGACGCCTTGGCGCCATTTCGCTTTGAACGCCGCGATCCGCGGCCTGACGATGTGGTCATTGAGATTCTCTACTGCGGCATATGCCATTCGGACCTGCATACTGCCCGCAATGACTGGAGCAGTTGGTTCCCGACGGTGTATCCGGTCGTGCCAGGCCATGAGATCATCGGCCGCGTGACGAGTGTCGGAAAGGATGTAAAACGCTTCAAGGCGGGCGACCATGTCGGTGTCGGCTGCATGGTCGATTCCTGCCAGAAGTGCTCTGCCTGCGCACAGGGACTTGAGCAGCATTGCGAGGAGACCGCGACATTCACCTATAACCATACTGACCGGCGGGATAAGATGCCCACATACGGCGGCTATTCGGAGAAGATCGTTGTGACAGAGAAATTTGTGCTGAAAATTCCTGATGGCTTGGACCTGAAAGGGGCAGCACCATTACTCTGCGCCGGAATCACCACATGGTCGCCGCTCAGGCGCTGGAAAGTTGACAAGGGCAGCAGGGTCGCTGTCATCGGTTTGGGCGGGCTCGGCCATATGGCTTTGAAATTGGCAAAGGCCCTGGGCGCAGATGTCACCCTGTTTACCCGTTCTGCCGGCAAGCAGAAGGAGGCGCATCGACTAGGCGCCGACCATATCGTGATATCCACCGACAAAGGGCAGATGGCTGCCGTACAGGGTCGGTTCGACCTGATCATCGATACCGTTCCTTATATCCATGATGTGAATCTCTATATGCCCACATTGTCGCTGAACGGCACGCTGGTCCTGGTCGGGTATCTCGGCGGGCTGGACCCGATATTGAGCACCGTACCTTTGGTGATGGGACGTAAATCGGTAGCGGGTTCGCTCATCGGCGGCATTGCCGAAACCCAGGAATTGCTCGACTTCTGCGGCAGGCACGGCATCACTTCAGATGTCGAAGTGATCAAGATCCAGGATATCAACAAGGCATATGAACGCATGCTCAGAAGCGATGTGAAATACCGCTTTGTGATCGATCTGGCATCGCTGAAAGGCTCATCGTAAAAGGAGATGATACAATGGTGATGTAAGGGAGGTCGATCGATCATGACAATACTGAACGGGTGGGAAAACTTCTACGTAATCGTCGGCTCGTCAGCCGGCGCCCTGATTGGATTGCAGTTTGTCGTCATTACGCTCATCGCCTCAAAGCCGATCGTAGGTGACGCGCAAATGGCCGGCGCTGCGTTTGCGACGCCGAGCGTCGTTCATTTCGGAGTCGCGCTGTTACTATCGGCGATTGTCAGTGCTCCTTGGAACGGGATCACCACTGTCGCAGTTCTTTGGGGATTATTGGGTCTCTTTGGGGCGGTGTATGTCGCTATCGCTGCCCGGCGTATGCGTGTGCAAAGCGCCTACCAGCCTGTGTTCGAAGACTGGCTGTTTCATGTTCTGCTTCCATTTACAGCATACGCCGTTCTGGCCATATCGGCATACGAGGTTCACTTTCATGCGCGCTCAGCCCTGTTCCTCGTCGGCGCTGCAGCGCTGCTGCTGCTCTTCATTGGCATTCACAATGCCTGGGACGCCGTCACATATCACATCTTTGTCAGATCGAAACAGGAGAGATAGCATACGAATTGGCGGATGGGATGACAAAAATAAGGTAATCAAACAAATAGAAGGGAGATACACATGGCAAACAGCGGCGAACAACAAAAAGCGATAGATGACTTAACGGCTATAGCACCGGAATTTACGAAACTTACACAGGACTTTCTTTTCGGTGACATCTGGAAACGCCCCGGTCTCTCGCAGCGAGACAAGAGCTTAGTTACCGTCACATGCTTAGTGGCGCTAAATCGTATCGAGCAGGTTGATTTTCATCTTAAGAAGGCTTTTGAAAACGGCCTCACGAAGGAGGAGCTTGTAGCCGCGATTACGCATATTGCATTTTACGCGGGCTGGCCCACTGCGGCATCGGGGTTGAATCACCTGAAGACCGTGATCGCTCAAAAATAAACTCGAGGAGTATACGGTATCGCTAAGGTCAGCTTTGTTTATTAAGTTTGAAGAAACCCTACAACGGATCAGTAAGTAGAAGTTTCTTTCGGAAACCCGCAATAGTTTCGATTCGCAATACCTATCGAGTTATCGGTGCACTCGTTACTCGCTGGAGTCTGATATGTTGAGCGAAGTTTAAGGGAAGTCCAATGGAGCCAGAGAGAAAGCAGTCATGAGTTTGCACAGCCGATTAAAACGTAGTAAAGTTTAATTGAGCATCAGAAATTTTATAGGAGGCGTTGGCAATGAAACCCAAACCCTATGTAGGACACATCGAGAAAGCGACAGAAAAGAACAAATACTTCAGGAAGGTCTTATTTACCGGCAAACATAGCCAGCTTGTGGTTATGTGTTTAAAGCCCAAGGAGGAAATCGGCAATGAGATACACAGGAATGTCGATCAGTTTTTCCGTATAGAAGAAGGCACCGCTAAGTTCGTCTTTAATGGCAAAGAACGCCGTATTGCCAAAGACGGTGACGCCGTCGTGGTGCCCGCCGGCACATACCACAACGTTATCAATCCGTCTTCTAATAAGCCCCTGAAGCTCTATACGATCTACAGTCCGCCGAACCATCCTGATGGAACGGTTCACAAGACAAAGGCAGAGGCTGACTCTGCGGAAGCGGCAGAACATCATTAAGCAGGCGCAGTGAAGGAGACAGTAAGATGAAATATTTGGTTGTCTACGCGCATCCCGACACCAGGAGTTTCAACCACGCCATTTTGGAAACAATATCGGAAGAATTAAGAAAGAAGAATAAAGATTTTAAGGTGAGAGACCTCTATCAGATCGGGTTCAACCCCGTTCTTTCAACAAAAGATTTGTCAGCCATTCAGGATGGTGCTGTTCCCAAGGAGATAAAAAAGGAGCAGAATTACATCAGCAAGGCAGATATCCTTATTTTCATATTTCCCATTTGGTGGTCGGCCATGCCGGCCATGTTAAAGGGCTATATCGATAGAGTGTTTTCTCTGGGATTTGCTTACGCTATAACGGAAGATGCGGTCATCGGATTACTGAAAGGCAAAAAGGTATTCGTAGTAACTACGACTGGTGCATCGAAAGAGGATTATGAGAAGATGGGGGCTTTCAAGATGATGAACATGTCAATCGATATGGCTATATTCCAGTTTAGCGGAATGAAGGTCATGGGGCATAAGTATTTTTCTTCCGTTCCCTATGTTTCGCAGCAAGACAGGAAAAGGATGCTAAAGGAATTGAGACTGTTAATAAGGGAGAAGTTATTATAGTTCACAGAAAAAAAGTCTAATACCTAGAGAACGAAAGTTGATATAGATCCGGCACCTTTTCTTGAGGAGTTCAAAACAGAGCCCTGGCACAACGAAACTGCTTATCCCTGCCATCAAAAGGATTCTGAAACCATCGACGTGATTGAAACGTCTACCCATAGAAAAGCTAACGCTATCAAATACCCGATCGGTTAAACAAACTTAACCGAGAAATTCAAAGTTCGTACACAATTCGGTGTTAACCTTATCGCGTTACGAATTATCAGTCTTTCACGGGAGGTAATGATGAGTTGCCTTTATTTTGAAGAAGGCTCTTTCGGGACCTGCTGTGCCTCAGAATCAAGGTACCTGCCGACCATCTCAATAATGGAAAGATACTGTTTTGCAAAAAGTTATGGGCTTTGCCCAATTCTCAGGGCCTATGAAAATCATAGGTACCCGGAGGCATGCTGATAGCTTAAGCTCTATCCGACAACATGCTTGGTATCCCTTATCTCACTCGACCCGCCGATGCATAGCCCGCATGCGCATCGTGCCCCATGCGCATCGTGCCCCGGTTGACAAGCGTAAATAGTGTGCTAGCATTTTTATATAACTCAGGATGGATATTTTGAGTCACGGGCCGGATGAGAGGACTGCATTATGCAGCCAAATCACGAACAGAAAGAACAAAAAGGAGGGGAAAGTATGAGAAAGGCGTATCCGATCATTTTTCTGCTGGTCATCGGTCTTGCAACCACCGGTCTTGCAGCAGGAAAGAGTTTCAAGGCGACACTGTCGGGGAGCGAAGTAGTTCCGCCTGTCACGACGCCGGCGAAGGGCGAAGCGACCTTTGAACTCAGCAAGAACGGCAAGAAGCTGAGCTACAAGGTCACGATCTCGGATATCGAAAATGTAACGGCTGCACACATCCACATGGGGAAAGTCGGGGAAGCCGGTCCACCCTTGGTGCCGATTAAAATCAAAGGCAAAAAGGGTAAAGCGAGCGGCAAGGGTACAATTACCTCTAAGGATCTAATAGGCTCATTTGCGGGTAAGACCGTTAAGGATCTCGTCGCCGAAATCGAGGCGGGGAATACCTATCTGAATGTTCACACGGGCAAGTATCCCGACGGGGAAATACGAGGGCAGATCAAGTAACTCTTTACTGCGTCAATGTTCAGGAGGGCGGAATTCCCGCTCTCCTGAGTACAGACCACGCTATTGAATATCCTGCTTTATCCGTTCAAATTCCTCCTTCGAAATCTCGCCCTTTGCATATCGCTTCTTCAAGACATCGAGTGCTGTTTCCTCCGATTTCATTTCAGGCCTCTTCCCTGTCGACATCACCCATCTGACAAAATAGATAATCCCGATAATGAACGAGACCCAAAGCGCTATCATGAAAAATATCGGGATCAGGAAAAAGGTACCCGCCCAGAAACCGGAGGGTTCCCAGTTCCAATGAAAACTTCTTTCCCACGACTCCACAACAGGAGTGAAGCCGGACAGCAAAAGGGGAACAAAACCGCCTAAAGCAAGTAATAACGTTTTCATATTCCTCCTCTCCCTTTATTCTAAAGCCAGACGAATTTGAAAAACAACAATCAGCGAAACTCGTCCCGGGTCATTGCGCAGAAGCGGACAGGGATCGAAATAGGGTAAAATTTGCTATGGCGTATTCAAGAAAGGAGCCGAAACCCGAGCCCCTTCTCTGGGTGGTTGAATCACTTCAGGACGAACCAAGCTATCTCGATCGCTCCTGGTTCGGCTGCAGGGCTGTCTACCTCCACGGACTCATGGTCCTGGTTTTGTGTTCGGGAGAGGAGCCGTGGAACGGGCTGTTGCTACCGACCGACCGTCAGTTTCACGCCGGCATCGTGAAGGATTACCAGGGCACGGTTCAACATCCTGTCCTTAAGAAGTGGCTCTATCTGCCGAAAGAGACCGAAGACTTTGAAACGGTCGCTTCCGATATCGTGGAAGCCATCAGGATCGGAGACAAGCGGTTTGGGATCGAGCCCGCGGAACGGGAGAGGACGAGAAAGAAGGATGAGCGCAGGGGAGGCAAGAGCCACATGTAGGGACAGCCTTTGTCTTGGTACCCTACCCCCGCTCATTCAGACTTATATTTGATCCTGTCGCGCAGCACCCTCACTCCATAACGAAGATAGTCGATTTCCCCGGACAGCAGATCAAAAGAGTATTTACAGTACTTGGCGTTTTGTTTCATCTTGTACATGGCATAATCGTGAAACCCCCGATAATATAAGAAATGCCTCGCAAAGTACCCTTGCTTCAGGGGGCGATGAATCTTCTTTCTAATGAGAGCGTTATAGACGTCCGCCGCATCACCGGCGGCACACAAGGCTTCCGCAGCCAGTTTCCCGCTGAGAACGGCAAAGCATATCCCCTCCCCGGTGACAGGGTCGATGAGTCCTGCCGCGTCTCCCAGGAGAAAGATATTTCTCTCGGCAGGCTTTTCAAGAAAATTCTGAAAGGGGATGGGAAACCCTCGCAGTGCGAGATGTGCGGGATCACGATGCGGCTTCAAAACAGTCTTCAGAAATGTGACCAGGAGGTCCCTCATATTGTTGTTCGCATTGATCAATCCGCAGATTCCGACTATCGCAGATCCCTTCCTGGGAAACACCCATGCATAACCATAATTTACGTAGCCGAAATATATTTTGGGAAAGATGCCGGCGGTATCGTCATAACACGTTAAATCTTGTAAATCCAGATCGACTTCTATCGCAAGTGCGGCCTCCCTCCTGTCGCCATTGGGAAACATCGCCTTACGGACCACACTGTAGCATCCGTCAGCACCTATGATGTAATCCGCGTCGTACCTCTCTCCGGACTCCGCAAGAACGCCGTCGCCATTCACATCGACAACGTTTTGTCCCGTAAAAACCGCGCATCCCGCGGATTTTGCTTTCTGCAGGAAGTAGTGGTCGAATGGTTCTCTGTCAACCAAATAGAGAGACGGTGAAGGGCTTGAATACCTGCAGATCTTGCCGATGCCGGAATGATAGATTCCATAGGTATTGAACGTCTCATCGATGATCTCTTCGAATGAGATATCGTCATATACCTCTTTTAAACATCCCACGGTCTTTTCCGTGAGCATTCCCCCACACAGCTTGTTTCTGGGGAATTCCGCCTTATCGACAATTACTACCCTTTTCCCTGCCTTGGCAAGCAGATATCCCGCTGCCGCGCCAGCACAACTTCCCCCGACTATCACAACGTCATATCTTTTCATCTTTCTCAAAGAACTTGCACTCGGTAAGGAGAAATCTTTCGTCCAGGTTGACCCGATTATGGCTTTCCGTCGTCCTCTGCTGATTCACCGTAACTCCCGAGATATAATCCGTCTACTCTTTCTGTTCAGGGTACTCGACCCCATGCTTTCTGAGACAGTGTCGGTAGATAATTTCGTAGACGAACGCGTCCTTATCCGCCCTTTTTTCGGCTTCGATCGAACATCTCTCCCTCACGATGCTCGGCCGGTATTCAAACCAGTAAAACAATCCGGCTCCGATCAAGAGCGAGAGAATGACGAGAGCCACGAAGGTCTTCTTAAAGAACGCGAAAAAACTTTCCCGTTTCATGAATTGCCTCCCAAAGCCTGCCTTTGATTCTATGATCCAGGGGAAAAAGCGAGCAGTGCCGGAAGATGGTCGACTCATTCAGAGAACTCGTTATCTGCCTTCTCCCGAAACGCTAACCGTGCATGGAGGGTTCTTTTCAAGAACCTATCGTTAGTATACAATATGCTCACAATCATTTTAAGGGGTGTGAGGAAGCGGGGCTGGCGATATCCTGCTATCGTGAACGATGAAAACGGCCTTTCTCTATAGTGATGCCTTTGCACAATTCGATTATGGATCGACCCATCCCCTCAAGACGTTCAGGCTGAAACTCGCCTATGAACTCATAAGTGCCTGCGGACTCTTGTCACTTCCGAACACCCGTCTCGTTGAGGCGGAAGCCGCGGCGAATGAAGATCTGCTCTTGTTCCATGACAGCAGGTACATCGAAGTACTGGAGTCTGCGAATAAGGGAATTGTGACGGCGGATGCCGAACTCTTCGGCCTCGGACCGGGTGATAACCCCGTCTTTCCGGGTCTCCTCGACTGGTCAAGGCTCGTGACGGGAGCGTCTCTGCAGGCAGCCCGACTCGTGGACAGCGGTGAAGTCGATATCGCCTTCAACATATCGGGCGGGCTTCACCATGCCTTAGCATCTAAGGCGTCGGGATTCTGCTACATCAATGATCCGGTCATTGTCATACGGTCACTTCTCCGGAGAGGCCGAAGAGTGGCCTATATCGATATCGACGCCCACCATGCCGATGGGGTTCAGGAAGCCTTCTACGATACCGATGCGGTATTGACCATCTCACTGCATGAGACCGGCACCACGCTCTTCCCCGGAACAGGTTTCGAGGATGAAACAGGTGTGGGTAAGGGCGAGGGATACTCGGTGAACATCCCGATGCCCCCATCGTCTGACGATGAACTCTTCGTTTACGCCTTCGAAGCCGTAGTCCCACCGCTCATCGAGAAATTCAAACCCGATATAATCGTCAGTCAGCTCGGGGTCGATTCTTTTTCTTCCGATCCACTCGCGGACCTGTATTACACCACCAAGGGTTTTTGCGAAGTGGTAAGGAGGATCAGGGAACTATCATCCAGATGGGTAGCCTTGGGAGGCGGCGGATACGATGTAGCCAACGTAGCGAGGGCCTGGACGCTCGCCTGGGCCATCATGAATGACCGGGAAATCCCCGACGAGATTCCTCAGGATTTTCTCGAGGAATACCGGCCCCACGGGTTTCGCTCCGGAAAGATCGGGGACGATCTCTCCGGAGCGAAGATCGCAGGGAAGGAGCTGATGAAGGAAGAAGTCGAGAGGGTGGTCGGTTATATCGCAAAGAATGTCCTCCCGAAGATAACGGGGCCTTGATTACTTCTTCCTTCTCTCGGTCACGCTCTCCCCGCCAATGCCCCAGTTGTCCGTTTCTACTTCTTCTATCACAACTACGGTCGTTTGGGGATTCTTCCCGAGAACCTTCACGAGGAGATCGGTCACTCCCCTGATCAGGGCCGCTTTCTGTTCCCTTGTCGCCCCATCCTTCGTAATCTTGACGTTCACAAACGGCATGGCCACCCTCCTCAATCGTATTCCTGACGCCCCACCAAGTAGGCCCGAAATCAGATCCGGGCTATTATATCACGGTCCGCCTCAGCGTATCGGGCCTTTCTTCACCTGGCTTTATGTCGCGAGGGACTTACGTCCTCTATGAAGAACTGAAAAGGGGTACGATCCGGTCTTGCGAAAAGTTCGGCATATGATCGGTTATCGGACGTACTTCTGGAGCCTCTGAAGCACCTCGATATGGAGCTGCGAGGTCGGGATAATCTGGAATTCGACAAGGGTAGTCTTGTCCTCAGAGGGTTGTACGGGCGTCACCGTCGCGGCAAAGTACAGCCCGTATTCCCGTTCTAGGGCCGGTTCCGCCCTGAAAAGGGATTCCAGGATGAGCTCGCTCCTCTCCTGCAAGCGGAGCCTCTCCTCTCTGTTCCGCTCCTGGTCTGAACCGAACGGGAGCCTTACCGCAACGAGGATGAGATCAACATGGGCCTTCATTTTCTCGTCTCTCAGGAGGGCGAGAAAGATCCGGCTCAATTTCGTAAGCACCGCCGACCCTGTCTCTCTTCGCGGAGGAATGCTGTTCAAGAGCAAGGGCTCGTCAACAACAATCGAACTAGTCGTAAACCGTATGCCCTTAATCTGCCGTGTTCCGAATTCCTTCAGGAAAAGCCGGCTGATATTCTCGCTGAATTCGATCCTCGGTTGGGTCACGGCGAGTGCGGGCTCGAGGAATCTCTCGATCTTTACCGCCCGGTAGTAGAGCACTGCGCTCAAAAGCACTATACCGATGAGGGTAAGACTGAGTATCGGTCCCGGCGGAAGGATATATTTCGTGAGCGTATTGCCCTTCATCACGGAACGGCCTCGAGTGATTCGAGATTCTTCACGACCGTTGCGAAGTCCTCTTCCGTGATCGTCGCAGGATGATGGATCGCCTTATTCCTCAGCCGTATGAGTTGCTGGAAAATACTTTTTCGATGCGCGTTGAGCCTCTCGTTGAGCTCTAGCTCCTTCAGACAGTCATACAATCCCGGGGCATACCTGCCCAACAACCGTCGCGTGAATCCCTTGAGCTCGGTCTCGATATGATACCCGAGGAGGAGGGACGCCACCACCGTATCACCGCTTCTCAAATACTCCCGGGCCTTCTCGACCGACAGGCTCTCCTTGAATATCCTGATGTTTTCTTTCGACTCGGCCTCCCCCGGCACGAGACTCTGTATCTTTTGATAAACCTCGAGGCATTTGTCTATCATATCCCTCTCGAGATAGGATTCAGCGAGGAGAAAGAGTTCCCGGATTTTATCCGAAACCTCTTTCTGGCTGAAGGCAAAGGAATAGGCACGACGCAGGGCCTCGGTCTTGTCATCTTTCTTGTCGAGGACGTCGAAATGCCGCGACCAGCGCTTCCCCTTCAGGACGTTGTCCTTCGTAAACCTGAAGAGCTTCTCTGAGACCTCGCCCTTATTCAGTTTCCCGCTTACAATGATGATGTTCAGGGCGGGGTAGGTTTCGAATATTTCGGGAAGGACATCGATGCCTTCATTCATGCGATCAAACTCGATATCGAGGGTCATGAGATCAAAAAAATGGGAGGTCAAGAGTTTCTTCGCCTCCGTGACGCTGACCGCTTCGGAGAACCTGATGTCGTCTCCGCCGCCCAGTGCCCTCTGGATCTCGAGTTTCAGGAGCTCCCTGTCCTCATAATCGTCGTCTGCGATGAGCACCCTAAACATCCATCGCCTCCTCGACAAAGGGGAGATTAATGATTATCTCTGTGCCGACCCCGGATGCGGTATACTCCTTGCCCACCCGGATCTTTCCGGCATGCAGCCCGACCACGTACTTCGCGAAGTAGAGGCCCTGCCCCCACCCTTCCCGCGTCCTTTTCCCTTTATAAAAACACCGGTCGGCCTGATGCTCGTCCATGCCCACCCCCCTGTCGCGGATAGAGAGGGAGACATAGCGGCGCCTGCCGTCGACATCCATGGAGCACGAGAGGACGATCTGGGCGCGCGCCTGCTCCGGCTTCTTATACTTGACGGCATTATCAATCACATTCTCGAAGACCGTTCTCAAGAGGGTCGGCGACGCAAAGATCGCAGGCGGGGTGATGGTGTATTGAAACGTAATATCCGCGAGATCACCGAACTGCCGGCCTAGGTCAGCGAGCATCTCACCAGGCGCTATCTTCGCAAAATCGACGAGTCCCGCTTCCCGCTCATCGGATATCTTCTTGAATATCTCTATATCCGCAAAAAGCTTGTCCATGTTTTCATCTATCCTCTCCCGCGCTTCGCCGGGGAGCTCGGGGAGAAGGTCTATCCGGCGCTTGATCCTTCCGAGGTTGTTCTTGAATTCATGACTGATAGTGGCCGAGATATAACGGATAAACTCGTTCCGTCGGGCAATTTCCCGGTTTTTCAGGAGAAGCAGCCTGTTCTCCCGGGACCGCCTCTGCTTCTGCTGAT
Source organism: Thermodesulfovibrionales bacterium (assembly GCA_035622735.1). Taxonomy (NCBI): domain Bacteria; kingdom Pseudomonadati; phylum Nitrospirota; class Thermodesulfovibrionia; order Thermodesulfovibrionales; species Thermodesulfovibrionales bacterium. The sequence continues at coordinate 15,403 of DASPUT010000068.1, forward strand.
ACACGACGGTGAGATAGACGCTGAAGAGGGCGAAGGACACGATCATCGCCAGGAACGCAGAATGGGCAACCCTGTCCGATGCATCAAGGATGCCCTGCAGAAACGTGAGCCTTCCTTCCAGCCCTGCCTCAGGAGGAACGGCATTCATCCCCTTCCAGGGCATGAGCAAGAGCACAAAACGATTAAAGGGCGGAATGAAGCGGTCGAAATAGACCATGCCGAGCAGCAACCAGATGAAGACCGTTACCGACACCATCACCACAAAGCGTGCAGTGTTAAAGGCACCGCGAATCGAAACCGTCATAGAATATTCTACCTTATGCCGGAGGAAAAGGGTTTGCCGGAACGGAGGGTTATTCAGTGACTGGGCAGGTTCCGTGATGAAAACGAGCAGGAATGCGCTATGGATATGAGGGCGGGTCTGAGAAGACGTTGCTCATCCTATCGGACTCGCGTCAGCAACGGGGATTTCCGCAATCTCCGAAGCCCGGCATGATCCTGGTGAATTTAGGCCCAGGGCGTACCACCGTCCACAATGCCGTGCTCTTCCCACAGGTACCAGCTCCCGGTATTCTGGAGAAAGAAGTAGGTATTCGAGAAGACGGCAAAGTGTTCCTCCTCTTCTTTTGAGAGTCTCTCAAAGAGGGCCTTTTCCTTCTCAGAGGGGGCTTCGGAAGCCTGCTTCCGGTAAAACGCGATCCCTTCTTCTTCCATCCTCATCGCTATCTTGAAGGCTTCCAGTTCATCGCTTGTCGCATTGACCCTCTCCATCATCTCAGCCCTGTGTTCCTCGAATATCGTTTTGACATTCCTGATGGGACTGGCGTCCTGGAAACGGATATCGAGGCCCTGCATTATCTCTTTCAGCATATCAAGATGGCGCTTTTCATCCTCCCTGATAGAGAGGAACATCTTCTGTCCTACGATATTCTTTACCTTTGCTGCCGCCTCCTTATAGAAGGCTATCGCATCGGTCTCCATCTTTATCGCTATCTCAACGGCGTTCATCAAACAACCCCTCAGATCTTTTCGAACATGTCCTTCGTTGCTCCGCAGACAGGGCAGGTCCAGTCATCGGGAAGGTTCTCGAAGGCCGTGCCCGGAGCTATTCCTGCTTCGGGATCTCCCGTATCGGGGTCATAGATATACCCGCAGACGATACATTTCCATTTTTCCATAGCCGAACCTCCCTGTTTTAAAAATGTGTTTCTTACTTTAAAAGAATCGTTGATTTCTGTCAATGAATATCGGGTGAGGCAGAGAGAAAAGAAGTCCTCCGGAGAGCGGGGAAGACGAAAAAGAAGCTGATGATGATCACCTCTTATAGAAGCCCGTTATCCTATCCAGGAGCGCCTTCTTATCGTACAGGGGTCCGACCTCTTCACGTTCCTTTTCACCCGCTTCCCATGCAGACCCCTCCCGCGGGCAGGCCTCTCCCAGCTCAAGCTTTGACAGGACATTCGGCACGTCAAGGAAACGAGAGATCTTATTGAATTGGGAGAGCCCCCCTCTCGTCCCTTCATGATGGAGCGACAGGAAGAGCCTGCTCTTCGCCCGGGTGACGGCGACGTAGAAGAGCCGCCGCTCTTCCTCGATCTCATCATCGCTGTCCAGGGAGAAGGTAACAGGCAGGACCCCGTCGCTGAGACCCATGACGAACACGGAATTCCACTCAAGCCCCTTTGCGGAATGAATCGTCGAGAGAACGAGAGGCTTTTCTTCTTCTTTGGTTTCTGCTTCCACTCTCCAGACCCCCCGCTCCGGAGGCTCGACCGCGAAATCCTCGAGGAGCTCTCCCAGAGAATCATATCTCATCGCTATCTGGCGCAATGCCTCGAGGTCGTTCAGCCTGAGATGCCAGTCATCGTACGTGTCTTTCAGGAGCGGGCGGTAATACTCAAGGACAACCTCAAACCGTTCTCCGACGTTGAGCGCCTCGCCGTATGCCCCTTTCAGCGCCGTCGCAAGCCTTCCTATGCCCTCGGCATAGGCGCGATTCAGGGCAAAGCTCGGAAAGACGTTCTCCGTGATGTCCCGGAAGGAAGGGGACCGGATGATCTCCTCGGATATCCTGTTTGCCGTCTTGGGGCCGATTCCTCCGATGAGGAGGAGCACCCTGTTCCAGGCGAGCTCGTCTTTCGGATTCGCGATCACCTTGAGATGGGACATCACATCCTTCACATGGGCCGTCTCGTAAAACTTCAGTCCACCGTATGTTTCGTAGGGAATGTCCCTCTTGCTCAGTTCCGACTGGAGGGGGATCGAGAGATACAACGACCGGAACAATACGGACTGCTGGCTTAATGGTATCCCCCCATCCCTCTGGGTCTTGATCTTTTCGGCCACCCACTCGGCCTCTTCATAGGCATCCTTGAAAAACAGGAACCGGGGACGCTGCCCCGTCTCCTTCCTTGCAGAGACGAGGCACTTGGCATATTTCTGCTTCATGTTCTCGAGTACGGCGTTGGCGACATCGAGTACGGACTGGCTGCTCCGGTAATTTTCCTCGAGCGTGATGATCGCGCAGTCGGGAAACCTCCTCGGGAAGGACATGATATTCTCGTGTGAAGCCCCCCTGAAGCCGTAGATACTCTGGGCGTCGTCGCCGACGACCATAATGTTCCGGTGTTTATCGGCGAGGGCGAAGGAGATGTCTCCCTGGAGGGCGTTCGTGTCCTGGTATTCATCAACCATGAGATAGCGGTATTTCCGGGAGAGACGGTCCCTGATATCGTCATGTTCGAGGAGGATCTTCATATAGAGGAGCAAATCGTCGTAATCGAGGTAGTTTTTTTCGATCTTAAAAGCCGTGTATTCCGTCCTGAGGTTCTCCAAGTCTGCGCTATACTCGATGAAGTGGGGGTATTCCCTCTTTATGACCTCGCCTATCGAGATGGCCTTGTTCAGGGACATGCTGATGATCGAACGCAGGGTATCTTTTTTGGGGAATCTCTTTTCTCTCTCGTAGAAACCCATCCGGGTGGCGCACCGCTGAATGGCCGCCTCTGCGTCGCTCTCATCGAGGACGATGAATGAATCGGGAAAATCGAGGGCGGAGGCGTATTTTCGTATCACCTTGTAGGCAAAGGAATGGAAGGTCCCTCCCTCGACATTCTTACAGCGCTGGTCGTGGCGTGCAGCGCGTGAAATCATTTCCCGGGCCGCCTTCCGCGTAAAGGTGAGGAGCAGGATCGAGCCGGGACTGATCTTACTCTGCACGAGGTTCAGGACCCGATACTCGAT
>DASPUT010000069.1 GCA_035622735.1 Thermodesulfovibrionales bacterium
GGATTGTCTTCCGATCCTTGTCTATGATGCGGGTTCGCATGTGGTGGCAGCGGTGCATGCGGGATGGAGAGGAACTGCGGCAGCGATACTCAGGAAGACGATGAGGACGATGAGAGACAGATTCGCCTCTTCACCTTCCGAAATCCTGATTGCGATAGGACCGGGCATTCGAGCGTGCTGCTACGAGGTCGGCTACGAAGTGATGGATGCCGTCCGGAGGGCTACCGGAGAGGGAAAGTATTTCGAGAAGAGAGGTGAAAAGTACTTCCTGGATCTCCCGAGCGCAAACAGATATCAGGCTTTGTCAGACGGCGTGCCAGGGGAAAATATCTGGACTTCAGACGAATGCACTTACTGTCTTCCCGATAGATACTATTCATACCGCTTTGCGAAAGGACCTACTGGGAGACAGGGGGGATTCATCGGGATTGTCTGAAGATTTAGCCTTCTTATCGCGTCACTTCAATCTGGAAGTTGAGAGCGGCCGTGACAGACCGGTGCCGTGACTTTTATCCGCGACCGGATAGGCATGGCAAGAATATTTCTGATAGACTGTGAGAAAGAGGTTGTCACAAAAACGATGGTAAAGGAGTGGAATGAAGATTAAGGGGCTGACTCTCTGTCTGTTACTGGGCCTCACTCTTCTGTCGTGCGGTGGCGGGAGCGACGTTGGAAGTACTCCATCCGCATCCCCTCCCGTCAGTGAATCTGCCGTAGGTCTTTGGAACGGGATGATTACATCGGATGTCACGCATCAGACCCAACCCGTGCAAGGCATAGTTACCGCGAATAATGAAATGCGCCTTATCGGAAGTGAGGGAGCACAATTGGAGGGAAGCATAGTCGTCAACGGCAATGCCTTGGCTGGAACGTTGACCGGCTACGCTCCCTGGGGCAATACGTGGCCGGACAAGGGTGTCATCGCGATAGTCACTTTGCGTGGAGCCGTCAGTACGAAGGCTTCTCTTTCGGGAACGTACTCAGGGGGCGGTGATTCAGGAACATTTATATTGTCCTACGACTCTGCCTCCGAGAATCATCCTGATCTGTCATTGCTTGCGATAACGTGGAAGCATAATAGCCCCGCTCTCGGTACTATCTTCGTCACTATACGTGACGATGGAACTATGGCGGGAATAGCATCGGTTGGTTGTACCTTGGCAGGAAACATAAGTGTAATCGACACCACATTCAATGCCTATCACGTAACCCTGTCTCTCACATCCTGCGGAAGCCTGAATGGCGATTATGGCGGACTCGCAACGCTGATGAACAGCTCTCTTATCATAGGGGCATCGAATCCTTCTGCGTCGCTCACCTTAACCTTACGGGGCTGCGAGTGAATAACGTTTCTTTGAGACCGCCTGGAAGGCGGTCAGAGAACGAGAGGGGAACGGGATTCGGAAGGGCCGCGAAAAGTCGTCCGATAGACTATCGGAAGTTAGACCCCTCAGTGTCCCTCATAGCCTATGGTCACCTTTTCTCCATCGACAATAACCGGGACCTTCCGCACACCCTTTGAGTGGCGAAGCATCTCTTCCAGCTTCGCCGGGTCTGACTTTACGTCGAAGTACTTGGCTGCGCTTCCGAAGACCGACCTGGCCTTGTCGGTATACGGTCAACCCGCCTTTCCGAATATCGTGACATCTCCCGCCATCTGCTTGACCTCCTCATGAATAAGCATGCATCACCCGGTAATCGGGTGATCTTCTCGTGCATGCGCCTCGTTGCCCTTTTGTAAGACTATACATTAATCCGGAGATGTTGTAAATGCAGGGTTCCTTTGGTCTGCCGTGATTCGCTCCCTCGTGCTTGAAAAAGCGTCGAAACGTGCTAGCATGAAGAAAAGTGCAAGGTTGAGGGAGCATGGGCGAAGGCAACGCAAAGAGGATCATCGGAGAAATTCTGTCTCCCGCAGGCGTCACGCTCAACGGCGGCAAGCCATGGAACATCCAGGTCAGGGATGAGAGGTTTTACCGGAGGGTCTTGAGGGGCGGGAGCTTGGGACTCGGAGAATCGTACATGGACCGGTGGTGGGAATGTGAGGACCTCGCGGAATTTATTTGCAGGATCATACCGGCTAATCTCGAGGAACAGATCAGGAAGAACTGGAAGACGCTTTTTTTTATGGCGCGCTCGGTGCTACTCAATCCGGGCAGAAAAACGAAGGCCGCAATTTCGAGCGGAACTGGTGCAAACTCAAAGAGGTTTATGACGAGAGATTTCATCGCATGTGGAAGTACTACCTTTCGCTCTTTACCGGCGCATTCAGATCCCGCTATCTCCACGTCTGGCAGATCCTTCTCGCTAGGAAGGGCGTCCGGGGCGGATACGGCAGGATTTGAGGGCGAGGAACCGGTAGGGACCTAAGCGTTAGTTCGGAGCCATTTCTTTCCCTACCATAACGTCCCTTTTTTATTGTATGATTGATAAGGTTGTTTTGATCGAGCGGCAGAGAATCCATCCCGACATAAAGGAGTACCATGCTGAAGGCAAAGGACATCATGACAAGCGACGTAATTGCCGTGTCTGAAGAGACCACGGTTGAGGCACTGGGGAGGCTCTTCATCGAAAAGGGGATCAGCGGTGCGCCGGTTGTCGACGACAGGGGTGGCCTAATCGGCGTTATCACGGAGAACGATCTCATCAGCAAAAACAGCAGGCTCCATATCCCGACGATCCTGAGGCTCTTCGATGCCTTTATTCCGTTGGGTACGAGTAAACTCGAGACAGAGATCACGAAGATGGCCGCCTTGACGGTCGGAGAGGCCTGCACGAGAAAAGTCGTCACGATAGGAGAGGAGACTCCCCTTGATGAAGTGGCGACGCTCATGAACGAAAAAAAGATCCATCTCCTGCCTGTCTTACGTCAGGGGAAGGTCGTGGGAATCATTGGCAAGAGAGACCTGATAAGGGGTATTGCTGGTGAGACTTCTCAGTCGGGGACCTGAGGAGACATCTGCTTTCGGATCCAGACTCGGCGGCCTCCTGAAGAAGGGCGACACCGTCTGCCTCTATGGAGAACTCGGCTCCGGCAAAACGACCTTTGTGAAAGGCGTTGCTTCTGCTCTCAAGATTCCTGAAAGGGAGATCACGAGCGCGAGCTTTACCATCATCGCCGAGTACATTGCAACCCTGCGGAACGGCCCGGTTCCCTTTTTCCACATCGACCTCTACAGGATCGAAAATACCCGGGACCTTGATTCTATCGGCATAGAAGAGTATATTGGACGGGACGGCATCGCCGTTGTGGAATGGGCGGAAAGATATGAGGATATCGGCGGCGCCATCTCCGTGACCTTCACCATACTGCGCGGGGACGAACGGGAGATCAAGGTCGAGGGCATACGTGAAGAAGATTGGAATAATTTGTAAGACAGGGAAACCCGAGCCCCTTGAACTGCTTCGGGAGATCCTCCCCTGGCTGAAGGCAAAAGGCGGCGATGCACTGGTCACTACGGAAGTCGCCTCTACACTCGGAATCAGGGGTTATCCTGCTGCCCAGATTCCCGACCTCTCTGAGGTCATCGTCGTCCTTGGCGGTGACGGGACGATGCTCTCCGTGGCGCGGCTTGTCTGCGAGAAGTCTACCCCGATACTCGGAGTGAATCTGGGCGGCCTCGGATTCATAACAGAAGTCCAGAGGGAGGATATCCGCGACGCACTCGAAAGTCTCCTCTCGGACAGCTATACCACTGAAGACCGTCTCATGCTCACCGCAAAGGTCATCAGGAACGACGAAAAGATCGCGGAGTACACCGCCCTCAATGATGTGGTTATCAATAAGGGCGCCCTCGCGAGGATCGTAGACCTCGAGACCTTCATCAACAGGGTCTATGTGAACAAGTTCAAGGCAGACGGTCTCATCGTCGCTACCCCGACCGGTTCCACCGCTTACTGCCTTTCGGCCGGCGGACCGATTCTCTATCCCACCATGGAAAGCATAGTCCTCATCCCCATCTGTCCTCATACGCTCACGAACAGGCCAATCGTCATCCCTGATACCGTCGTTACGGAAATTGTCCTCAGATCACCGTCAGAGGATGTGTTCCTTACCGTAGACGGCCAGGTCGGATTTTCTTTGAAAAGGGATGATACCGTCGTAATAGAAAAGTCGCCCTTCAGAACAAGGCTCGTGATACCCTTCGAAAAGAACTTCTTCGAGATACTGAGGACAAAACTCGGCTGGGGCGAGCGGCCTCCGAAAATTCAGGAGTATCCCGGATGAATTTGGCAAGGGAGCTTAAGACGGTCCTCGAATTTTTCGATGCCCTCGGATTTGACCGGCTGCCCGTATCGGGAAGGGGTAAGCGGGAGTCCGCCGCCACAGGCAAACGCGAACGGGAGATGGCAACCGCCGGATCTTCTGACCTGCGCTCTTCCGAACTCAAGGAAGCGGCTCTCATGGCGCTGCGCGAGGAGATCGGTGATTGCCGGAGGTGCAAGCTTTCAAGGGGGCGCAAGAACATCGTCTTCGGAGAAGGCAGAGCAGACGCCGCCCTCATGTTCATCGGAGAGGGACCGGGGAGGGAGGAGGACCTTCAGGGCAGGCCTTTTGTCGGTGATGCGGGCGTGCTTCTCACGCGGCTCATCGAAAAGATGGGGCTCGGGAGAGAAGATGTATTCATCGCCAACATCGTGAAATGCCGTCCTCCCATGAACAGGGACCCCGAAGGAGACGAGATTACGACCTGTCTGCCCTTTCTCGTGAGGCAGATCGAGATCGTCATGCCTGCGGTCATCGTCTCTCTCGGACGCATTTCCGCGCACACGCTCCTGGAAACCACGATTCCGATAACGAGACTGAGGGGAAAATTCTCTTCCTATAGGGGGATTCCCCTCATGCCGACATTCCATCCCGCCTACCTTTTGCGAAACCCGAAGGATAAATGGCTTGTGTGGGAGGATGCGCTGAAGGTACTCGAGAGGGCAAGAGGGGAGGGTCGATGATGCAGCCGATCTGGGCTCCCTGGAGGATGGAGTATATCCTCTCGAAAAAGGGCCCCGGCTGTATCTTCTGCGAAAAACCGAAAGAGCAGAAGGACAGGGAGAACCTCATCCTCTTGAGAGGTGCTGAGAGTTTTGTCATCATGAACCTCTATCCTTACAACAACGGCCATCTCATGGTAGTGCCCAACCGGCATGTATTCTCCATAACCGAACTGAGAGACGGGGAACTGCTCGAACTCATGAAGATGACACAGAAGGCGGTGACGTGCTTGAGAGAGGCCTTTATGCCCGAGGGCTTCAATATCGGGCTGAACATCGGGAAAGTAGCAGGTGCCGGGATCGAAGAGCATCTCCACTTTCACATAATCCCGAGATGGGTCGGAGACACCCATTTCATGGCAGCCCTCAGCGAGGTGAGGGTCATCCCGGAGCATGTCCTGAGTACCTACGACAGGCTTTTCCCGATTTTCAACAGGGAAGGGGCGAGCCGTTAGATCTGTCATCACCGAACCTGAGACCTGTTTCAGCGTCACCCCCTCAGACCGCCTGCAATAGCCGATACAGTCTTCTTCTACATCGTAGCCATGGCTTGCAAAAGGGCCTAACATGCGATAGAGTTAAGCCATGGATTTTTCCTTTACCGCGGAAGAGGAATCGTTCAGAAGATCTTTAAGGGAGTTCTGCGAGAAGCAGATCGTCCCGAGGGCTCGGGAGATCGATGAAAAAGGAGAGATTCCCCAGGGCGTCCTCGATGATATGGCTTCCTTCGGCCTCCTCGGCATTACCATATCGGACGAATACGGAGGGTCGGGGGCTCATTTTATTACCGCAGCGATAGCGGCTGAGGAGATCGCGCGGGCCGATATCAGCATGGCCCTTCCCGTCTATTATCTCGTGGGAGCCGCCTGGGGTTTTCTCGTCGAGAGGTACGGGAGCGTAAGGGTCAAGGAGGAAATCCTTCCCGATGTGACGAACGGGAAGAAGTTTATCGGTATAGCATCGACCGAAGCGGGGGCCGGCTCGGATATCGCCAATATATCCGCCGTGATGGAAAAGAAGGATGAAAAACTAATAATCAGGGGAACAAAGACATTCATCAGCGGTGTCAGGGAGGCGGTCAAATCAGGAGGCGGGCATGTGACAATCGTCAAGACGGATCCCGAACTCGGACACGGTGGCCTTTCTCTCCTTTATCTTCCGCTGAAGGAGACACAGGGGATAACAACGGGGATCTTCCGGCAGATGGGCAGGGACGGGATATCAACCGGTTTCATAGCCATGAACGGCGTGGAGGTACCGGCCCATTACCTCATCGGTGAATGGAACAAGGGGTTTTACTACGCCATGGAAGGTTTTAACTGTGCCAGGACCCTCGTAGCGGCGGCGTGTATCGGTGCCGCGGAGAAGGTCTTCGAGTCGGGGATCGAACACCTGAAAAAGAGAAGGGCCTTCGGAAAGCTGCTTGCCGGATTCGAAGGCATACAGTTTCAGGTGGCAGACGCTTATACGAGACTTGAATCGGCGAAACTCCTCGTCTATAAGGCTGCGTGGTTGCTTGACCGGATGTACGGCGAAAAGAGATTCGACCATGGTGAGATCAATAAAGCGGTGGCATCAGCGAAGCTTTTCGCTCCGATGGCAGCCTTTGATCTTATCAGGGATGTCCTGACCTGGTACGGCGCGTACGGTTACACGAAGGAAGCCGGGATCGAGAAAGGCCTGCGGGGGGTGGCTTCCTATATCATCGGGGCAGAAGGCGCCCAGAATGTCATGAAGCTCATCATCGGCAGGGAGATCCTCGGAAAAGAATTCGTCTCATAGATACCTCCTTTTCGGTCACGCCGGGACATCACAAAGGTTAAATAAGTTTAATCCCCTTTTCATGGAAAGTTAATCTTCATGAGGTATTGTATAGAGAGTTCGTGTTACATCTCAGGGGGGCTTGAAGATGAAGAACATTCTGGTGATAGACGACAATGAGATGGTTCTCAGCGTCCTTTCGGAGCGGCTCCGCACCTCATCAAAGGACTGGATGGTGTTGACCGCCGAGAACGGAAAGGAAGCCGTCAGGATCATGGAATCGGTACCCGTCGACCTTGTGCTTACGGACCTCCAGATGCCGGTAATGGACGGATATCAGTTTCTCGAATATGCGCGAGTTAACCATCCGTTCATTCCGATAATCGCGATGACCGCTAATTACAGCGCTGAAGCGGAATGCAGGCTTCAGTCTCTCGGTATCACGCAGGTGATGGAGAAACCGTTCAGTATGAAGAAGCTGACAGCGAAGATCGCCGATAATTTACATGATCTGGTCCATACGTGATTTGATGCCGATCAGATTCCGCTGAATCTCGGCTTTCTCTTTTCGAGAAAGGCCTTCATACCCTCCTCGAGGTCCTTGGTAGCAAAACATTCGGTGAACGAACGTATCTCCCTCTCTATCCCCTCTTCAATCCCTGGGGCATTGTTGAGAAGGATCTTGACCTTCTTGACGGCCAGCGGGCCTTTTTGTGCTATCGCCTTCGCCATGTCCATCGACTTTTCATACAGATCTGCCTCGTTCACGATGCTATCGGCCAGTCCGCATGAAACTGCCTCGTCTGCGTCTATGATCCTTCCGGTTAGGAGCATCTCCTTCGCCTTCCCCATCCCGACAAGCCGTGGAAGCCGTTGTGTCGCCCCGAAGCCGGGGATAAGACCGAGGTTCAGTTCGGGCTGTCCGAACCGGGCGTTCGCAGCCGCCATCCGGATATCACAGGAGATCGCCAGTTCGCAGCCGCCTCCAAGGGCATAACCGCTCACCGCAGCGATCACCGCCTTTCCCATATCTTCGATCAGGGAAAAGACCGTATGCCCGAGTCGCGAGAAGGCCTCCGCCTCCTCAGGACTCTTCCCTTTCATCTCCTTAATGTCAGCGCCGGCGCAGAAATTCCCGTTCCCGGTCAGGATCACAACCCGAACCTCTCTGTCCTTTTCGATTGTGGTGAGGGAATCCCGGAGATCCCGGAGCAGTGCCGTGTCGAGGATATTCAGGCGTCCGGGGCTGTCCAACGTGATGATCCCGATCTCTCCCTTCTTCTCCACCCTCAGCAGTTTATCGGTATTCATAGAATCCTTCTCCGTTCTTCTTTCCGAGCTTTCCTCCCGCGACCATTTCCCTAAGGAGAGGACAGGGTCGGTATTTCTCTCCCAGGTCGGCATGGAGAACCTCGAGGATATCGAGGCAGATTTCGAGGCCGATAAAGTCCGCGAGTTCGAGCGGTCCCATCGGATGATTGAGGCCGAGCTTCATGACCGTATCGATGCCTTCGCGTGGGGCGACTCCTTCCTGGAGGCAGAAGATCGCATCATTTATCATCGGCATGAGGAGACGGTTTGCGACAAACCCGGGAGAGTCATTGACGATGACCGGAATCTTTCCCATCTTATCAGCAACGGCCTTAATGATGTCGAGGGTTTCTTCGGATGTGCCGGGGCCCCTTATCACCTCGACGAGTTTCATGACGTATGCCGGGTTCATGAAATGCATGCCTGCGAAGCGTCCGGGCCTCCGAACGGCCTGAGCGAGCCTCGTTATCGGGATCGAAGAGGTGTTCGAGGCGAAGACGGTTTCCTCTCGGCATATCCTATCGAGCCCTCGAAAAACCTGTGTCTTTATCTCCTCCTTCTCTGTCACCGCTTCGATTATCAAGTCGGCGTTCATAAAATCTTCCGGACCTGAGGCGGCAGTTATCCTCGAAAGGATGCCGTCTTTTTCTCTGCTATCGAGTTTTCCTTCACTGACCCGTTTTTCGAGCCGCTCCCTTATCCTCGTGATGCCCGCTTCTACATACTCTTCTTTCAGGTCTCCCAGAATTACCCTGTAGCCGCCCTGTGCGGCGGCCTGGGCTATCCCGGCTCCCATGGTACCGGCACCGACCACGGCTATCGTCTCTATCTTCATCTTCAGCTCCGAGACGCCATGCGCTCCTGACCGGCAGGACAGGTCTTCAGGTATTCATCTCTCTTACGATGCGTTTTCAGGTATCCCCTTTTACGGACAGGCGGGCGATAAGGAGCCTCAGCATGTCAGAAGTCCCTTCACCGAGAGTGAGCAGCCGTGCATCCCTCCAGTGCCGGTGGACGTCATATGCGTCCGTGTACCCGTACCCTCCGTGTATCTGTATCGCCGTGTCGCATACCCTCAGTGCCGTCTCTGAAGCGAAGAGTTTGGCCTGGGAGGCTGCTGACGCGACGTCTTCTCCCTTATCCTTCATTCTGGCAGCATAATGGGTTAGAAGCCTTGCCGCCTGTATCCCGGCGGTCATGTCTGCGAGCTTCTCCTGCACGAGCTCGAAGTTCGCTATCTGCTCACCAAAGGCCTTTCTTTCCCTGCTGTATGAGAGGGATTTGTCAAAGGCGGCCTGCGCTATCCCGACGCCTATCGCTGCGATCGTCATCCTCCCGACGTTGAGGATCTGCTTCGCGTACTCAAGGCCCTTCCCCTCCTCCCCGATGAGGTTTGCAGCTGAGACGCGGCAGTCCTGAAGGTGTATCGCAGAAAGGCTGTTTCCCCTGAAGCCGAGTTTCGGCATTGTCTTCATCACCGTCAGTCCCTGCGAATCTCTCGGCACGAGAAAAGAGGAGATGCCTCTCTCAGACCTGGCAAAGACGAGGAGGTAATCGCCTTCCGCGGCGTTCGTTATCAATGTCTTATTGCCGCTCAGGAGGAAGGCCTTCCCGGACCGCTCGGCCTTCGTCTGGATCGCCTTCGCATCGGAGCCGCAGCAGGGCTCCGTGAGGGCAAAGGCGGCAAGGGATCTCCCTTCGACAAGCCCCTCATCCCTCAGGAACTTTTCCTTCTGGCGATCATCTCCGAAGAGCCGTATGCCCTCGCAGATCATTCCCTGAATCGAGACCTGGAGGACCGTATTTGCGCATGCCTTGGCAAGCATCTCTAATGCAGCGATATAGAGGGAGAAAGGCAGTCCCGACCCGCCATAATGCTCGGGGAAAGGAAATGCCATGATCCCCTGCTTCCGCAGCCTTTCGAGATTCTCCCGGGGAAAGATCTCTTCCTGATCGATTCTCCGTGCATGGGGCAGGATCTCCTTTTCTGCGAAAGTACCGATCGACTCGAGCACTGCATGGTACTTTCTCGTGTCGGGGAAGAGCATGTCGAGTATCGCTCTCTGTTCTTTTCGATAAAACATCGTTTATCTCTCGACGATCATCGCCACCGCGTTTCCGCCGCCGAGGCAGAGGGTTGCCAGACCCCTCTCCAGCCCTCTTTCCTGTAGGGCGTAGAGAAGCGTGACGAGAATCCTGGCGCCGCTGCATCCTATCGGATGGCCCATCGCAACAGCGCCTCCCTTCACATTGAACCTTTCGGGATCGATCCCCAATTCCCTCGATACCGCGATAGACGCGGTCGAATAGGCCTCGTTATGCTCCACGAGGTCTATGTCGCCTATGGTAAGGCCGGTCCTCTTGAGGAGTTTCCTGACGGTCGGGATAGGAGCCTCCATCACATCTTCAGGCCTCGTCCCCCCTGTCGCATAACCCGTTATCCGTGCGAGCGGTTTGATCCCGAGTTCTTTCGCCTTTCTTGCTGAAGTCACGATAAGGGCTGCCGCGCCGTCGCTGAGCTTCGAACTGTTTCCCGCGGTGAGTATCCCGTCTTTCTTGAAGACAGGCTGGAGCTTCGACAGTTTCTCGATAGATGTATCTTCCCTCACGCACTCATCTCTCTCAACGGGGGTTCCGCCGACTTCGACCGGCAGTATCTCTTCGCGAAATCCTCCGTTCTCTATCGCCCCCAGCGCCTTCTCATGGCTCATGAAGGCGAACCTGTCAGCCTCTTCTCTCGTTATACCGTATTTCACGGCTATCCTCTCTCCCGTAATCGCCATATGGTAGTCGTTATAGACATCCCAGAGACCATCATGGATCATCGTATCAGCGACCATAGCGTCTCCGAGCTTCATGCCCCAGCGGAGGCTTCTGATTATATGCGGTGAAGCGCTCATGTTCTCCATGCCTCCTGCGACGATGATTCCGGCGTCACCGGACTTTATCGCCTGACCGGCGAGCACGACCGCCTTGAGGCCGGAACCGCAGACCTTGTTCACGGTAAATGCTCCCGTTTCGACGGGTATGCCGGCGTAGATAGCGGCCTGCCGAGCGGGGTTCTGGCCGAGGCCCGCTGAGATTACATTCCCCATGATGACTTCATCGACGTCTTCCAGCCGGATACCAGCCCGCCTTACCGCTTCCTTTATCACGAGGGCTCCCAGTCGCTGGGCTGATATATCTCTGAAAGCGCGACCGAACCTGCCGATGGCGGTTCGCACGGCGCTGACGAGAACCACTCCTTCAGGCACGGACAATCACCCTCCCTCTTTCTGCTCTGTTGCAGGCCTATTTGTATGGCGCATCCTCTTGCTCTCCTCCTTCTGCCTCAGACTTCCCGAGGAGCCCTACCACTTCCTCATCGGTCGTCTGTGAGAAGTCATCGTAATAGTTCCCGACCGCCATGAAATGTGAGGGGGTTTCGAGGCAGATGAACTCGTCGACCATCCGCCTCAGTTCGTCCGCGGTATCAGGCGGCGCAACGGGAAGAGCCAGGACTACTCTTTTCAGCCGCTCTTTTTTCAGAGTTTCTATCGCCGCCTTCATGGTCGCGCCCGTTGCAACGCCATCATCAACGATGATGACGGTCTTGCCTTCAAGGTCTTTTAGTCCTTTACCCTCGCGGTACAGCTCCTGTCTCCCGGAGATCTCTTTCTTCTGCCTTGCTATCTCAGTCTGAATGTATTCCTCCGGAATTCCGTAGGAAGAGAGAACATTTTGATTCAAGACTACCGCGCCTGTCTCGGAAACCGCTCCCGCCGCCAATTCGGGCTGCAAGGGGGCCCCTATCTTACGAACAATGAGGACATCGAGAGGCACGCGGAGGTGCCGAGCGATTTCAGCACCTGTCACTACACCGCCCCTCGGAAGGGCCAGCACAAGGATCTCCTTCTCGCGTTCATACGCTTTCAGTCTCTCGGCAAGGAGCCTGCCCGCTTCCTTCCTGTCACGAAACATGATACCCCTCTGGTCCGGAATACCTGTTAAAGACAATCTATAGCAGACCGTCATGGTTGTCAAGGACAGAAAAGGCTTTGAGCTACAGTCTGTATGGTTCTTTTCTTGTCTTCACGCAGACCTGATTTTGCAAGCGAGAACGAGATGTGCTACATTTCTCTTGAGGGCGCGGCCCCTCGATCGAGCTGTATCGGTGAATAATTCTATCCGTCCGGAGGATTCTATGGACAGTGAGAAACTCATGCATGATCTGATCGTCGACCGTCTCAGGGGTAAGTTTTCCCCGGATTACCGCGAAATAAGGGTCAATCGGGAGGGCGATCCGGACCTCGTTCTCGCCAGCCATGGTCTGACACTCGCTGTTGTCGAAGTGGAGACCGAGCAGAGCATAACGCTTGAAAAGGCAGAGCGCTGGAAGGAGATGACGCATTCAGGCTCGAAACTGATTCTCATGGTTCCTAAGAAGGCAAAGGTGAAAGTGACGGAACTCCTCTGGAAGCACGGCATCGCCGATAAGGTCGGGGTCGGCAGTTACGAGCTTGTCATCACGATGCCGTGAGGACCGAGGTTGCCGGGGGGAACGGATAAAATGGTCATCCATGCCTGTTATATCTCCAATACGGGAAAGGTGAGGAGCAATAATGAAGACAGCATCCTGCTGAATGGGCTCCTCGCCTCCCAGGCGGCGATGGATAGAACGGTATGCCTGAGGTCGGAGGATGAAAGGCAGATATACGCCGTTGCCGACGGCATGGGGGGCCACGCAAAGGGAGAGGTTGCGAGCAGGTCGGTCCTTGAGGTTTTCAAGGGACGATACAAAGAGGCTGACAGTCCTGAATCGATCGGGGAGATTATTCTCTCCTCAAAAAAGTATCTGAATGGACTGGCGGAAAATGACAGGGCTGCCTATGGTTTAGGGACGACGATAGCGGGTGTGCTGCTCATCAACAGCAGGGCGATTATCTTTAATTGCGGCGACAGCAGGGTATACGAACTGAGGAGCGGTTCTCTCGAGAGGGTCACGAGGGACCATTCGGTGGTCGCGGAGCTTTTCGAGAGCGGCTTAATTACCGAAGAGGAGATGAGGCACCATCCTCAGAAAAGTATTCTGACTTCTGCCATAATGGGAGATCTGCGGAGCAAGATGCCGGAGTGGTATTTTAAGGAGGCGCAGGTCGGCGGCGGGGAGAAGTATTTCATCTGCAGCGACGGACTCTGGGAGAGCATGGAGCGGAGCGAGATCGAAAAATGTTTCGCGGACGCTGCCCTTGAGGAGGCGGTTCAGTCTCTCTTCATGAGGGCGATGGTTCATGGCGGAAGAGATAATATCAGCATCATCGGCCTTGAGGTCGGGGAATAGTTTTACAGTTTCCTTACGGGTAATTCAAGCCGCGACAAGGAAGAATCCGGGCTGCTCACTAGAATAGGTCCATCGAGGGTTGGATATCACGCACTGTCTCTGTAGTATCTGATCCTTTTTGCACCGGTGAGAAAGGAAAGGAGCATGCTGACGATGCTCACGATGAGCGCCCCCCAGAAGGCGGGCCAGAAGCCGTCTATATGAAAGCCGAGGTTGAAGGTATTCGAGAGTCCGGCGGTTATCGCGAGCATGAGGGCGTTTACGACGAGGGTGAAGAGACCGAGAGACAGGACGATCACCGGCAGGGTAAGGAGTTGAATGACCGGCTTGATGAGGGAGTTCGCGAACCCGAAGATTGCCCCGACGACGATCATCTTCCACCATGCGCCGGTGAAGGCTATACCGTTTACGAATTTTACGGCGGCCATTATCGAGAGGGCGTTTATCATCACCCTCAGGATTAAATATGCCATATGACGCCTCGAGTTCCCATAAAGTCCGTTTGTGCGCTCACGATGAAGAATTTCCTCTCTGAGCCCACCTGCTCAGGAGTATCATAACAAAATAGATGGGAAAAGAGTTACGGGGCAGCGCCGACCCATGCAAAGTTTCCGCCGGCACCCTGTTCTCCATTGACATATCGATATCTTATCGTTGATTATAAATGAAAGCCGTGGCTATACTGGCAGGACTGTGAATCCGATCGAAAAGAGAAAAGAGACGGTGAGGAGGTTACGATGAGTTTCAGAAGATTTCTTCTTTCGGACAAGAGAGGTTTTACCCTCATAGAATTACTCGTTGTCCTTGTAATTATAGGTCTCCTCGCGGCACTCGTCGGCCCGAGGGTCTTCACGGGAGTGGGAAAGGGAAAGCAGGGCAGCGCGAAGGCACAGATAGAGCTCCTCGGACAGGCCCTGGACCAGTTCAGGCTCGATACCGGAAGATACCCTACGACTCAGGAAGGATTGGCTGCCCTTGTTACGAATCCGGGCGTCGATAACTGGCAGGGGCCCTATCTCAAGAAGGCGTTGCCGAATGACCCCTGGGGAAGACCGTACCAGTATCAGTGTCCGGGAACGCATTCTGAATATGACCTCTTTTCCTACGGCAGGGACGGATCCCCGGGTGGCGAGGGCGAAGACAAGGATGTCGTGAGCTGGGAGTAGTCGCCGACTCCCGGGTCCGGATTAGATTTGGTGAAGATGTCCCGGTTACGTTTTCCGGCCGCTCTTTTTTTCTAATTCATATTCGAGTAACGCTACCTTTTGACTGAGTTCCTTTACCTTTCCCTTGAGGTCTGAGATCACATAGGAGAAATAGATGAGGGCGAGTATGAGAAAGAAGATGACCCAGACGAAGACTAGGGCTGGCGGATAACCGATCCCGAGCTTCCTCGCGAGGGGGTCGACGACGATATCGGCAACGGAACTCGCCATGAGAGCGATGCCGACAACGAACCAGGCTATCGATATCTCTTCCCTGAACTTCTTCCGTCTCACCATTTCGAAGATGATCAGGAAAAGGGTGAGACCGAGAAGGAATATGGTGACCCTCAAGCCGAAAGACATGTTACTTCTCCTCCCTCCTCATCATGACCATGATGATCGCAAGCACCATTTTCGTGATATAGAATATCGGATTTAGTCCGCTGTGCATCGACTTCTTCTGCGGGTTGTTCACCATGACTACGGGAGCCTCGACCACCTTGAACTTCTTCTTGTGGAGGATCATGATGATATTCACATCAGGATAATCAAGGGGATAGTTGTCACCCTCTGCGAGATAGGAGAAGACCTCTCTCTTCAAGAGCTGGAAGCCCGATGTGGGATCGGTTATGTTTATTCCCGTATACAACCTCGCAATCCTGGAGAAGAGCCATATCCCGATCTTCCTCGCGATGCCGGTCCTGTACTGTCCCCCGATAAACCGGGAACCTATCACAACATGAGCGGCTTCCCTTTCCATGGTCGTGAGAAGACTTTCTATCGACGAGGGGACATGCTGACCGTCGGCGTCGATGGTGATGACCGACTCATACCCCTCCTTGTCGGCGAACCTGAAGCCGGTCTGGAGGGCTGCACCGTAACCTAAGTTAAAGGGCAGGTCGATGACGATTACGCCCTGACGCAACGCTATGGCCGCCGTCCTGTCCGTTGAACCGTCGTTGATGACGAGGATATCTGCCGCGGGAAGATGAATCTTTATCTCGCGGATCACCTCTTCTATGGTCGCCTCTTCGTTCAATGCTGGGATGATCACAAGGTATCTTCGATCATCCATGCGCTTCCGCCCAGTTCCTGCCATGACCTATCTCGACCTTGAGAGGGACCCGGATATCGGCAGCCCCTTCCATCATTGCCCGTATCAGTTCCTTGGCCTTCACCGTCTCCTCTTCGGGAGACTCGAAGACGAGTTCGTCATGAACCTGGAGGACCATCTTCGTTTTCGAGCCTTCAGTCCTGAGGAGATTCCGAATCCCTATCATGGCGATCTTTATGATGTCGGCTGCGGTCCCCTGAATGGGAGAATTCACGGCGAGCCGTTCTCCCATGGAGCGTGTCGCCGCAGTACGGCTCTTCAGTTCCGGAACGGTCCTCTTTCTTCCGAACATAGTCGTCACGAAACCCTTCTCTCCCGCATCGAGAAGGGCGCGGCCGATATAGGTCTTCACACCGGGGTGGCCTGCGAAATAACCGTCGATGTATCTCTTTGCATCCTCTCTCGATATGCTCAACGCCTCTGAGAGGCCGAAGGGCGAGATGCCGTAGACGATGCCGAAGTTCACCGTCTTCGCGACTCTCCTCATGTCCGAGGTGACCTTCCCGATCGGGACCCCGAATAGCTCCGATGCCGTCTTCGAATGGACGTCGATACCGCTCATGAACGCCTCAATGAGTCCCCGGTCTCCGCTCAGGTGCGCGAGGATCCGTAATTCGATCTGTGAGTAATCGGCTGAGATGATGAGGTTACCCTCCTCGGCGATGAACGCCTCCCGCATGCGCCTCCCCCATTCACCCCGTATCGGAATGTTCTGGAGGTTGGGATCGCTGCTGCTCAGCCTGCCCGTAGCCGTAACCGTCTGATTGAAGGACGTATGAATGCGCCTTGTTTCAGGGTTGATGAGCTCGGGCAGGACATCCGTATAGGTGGACTTGAGCTTCGAGAGACTCCGGTAATCGAGTATCTCCCGCGGGAGTTCGTGCTCCGCCGCGAGTTCCTCGAGGACACCAACTTCCGTAGAAAAACCCGTCTTCGTTTTTTTCCCGGGTTTGAGTCCGAGGGTCTGAAATAGGATTCTGCTCAACTGCTTTGGAGAATTGATATTGAAGTCCTCACCGGCCAGGAAAAATATCCTCGTTGTGATCGCATCGAGTTCCCTCGTGAGTTCCTTCGACATGTCGTGAAACTTGTCCCTGTCTATCTTAAACCCCGCCTCCTCAATCTCCATGAGGACGGTGATAAGGGGCATCTCGATGTCAAAATAGAGCTTGCTCATTCCCTCCTCGTCGATCCTTTCGAAGAGGGAATCTTTCAGCTCGAAGGCAAGGGCCGCATCCTCTGCGGCATACGCCGTTGCGTCCTCAACGGAGATTTCGGAGAAGGAACCTCTCTTCCCGAGGACCTCCTGGAAGGTCTTCTTGCGGTATGAAAGGTGCGTAAAGACGACATCTCCAAGACTGTGATCGGACCTGTTGGGGTTCAGGAGGTACGAGGCGAGCATCGTATCGTAGAGTTTCCCATTTACGTCGATCCCTTCACGCCGGAGCATGGATAGGTCGTATTTCAGATTATGTCCGATCTTGGGGATCTTCTTATCCCCGAAGAGACCCGCCAAGAGGTCGAGGCCTTCTTTCTTATCCACCTGTTCCGGTGCCCCGGGATAGACATGACCGAAGGGAATATAGTATGCCCTCTTATTATCGGTGCAAAGAGAGATGCCGACGATCCTGTCGCTTCTCGGATTTCTTCCCGTAGCCTCCGTGTCAAGGGCGAATGAGTCCCGCACCGATGCCGCTATCTCTCTCAGCCTCCCCGAAGAAAAGACCCGCTCATATTCATGTTCCCGTCTCACAGTCGGAATGAGCTTCATGAGACTTCCGAATTCGTACTCTCTGAAGAGTGTGAGAAGCGCGGGCCAGTCAGGTTCCTGAACCGCGTATTCGCCGATGTTCACGTCAACCGGCACGGAAGTGTTGATGAGCGCCAGTCTCAGGCTCAGTCTCGCGGCCTCTGCATTATCTGCGACCAGGTTTCTCAGCTTTTCCCTCTCTATCCTCTCCGGATGGCTCAGGAGGTCATCGATGCTCGAGAAGGAGGAGAGGAGTTCCTTTGCCGTCTTTTCACCTATTCCCTTGATCCCCGGAATGTTGTCGACGGCGTCTCCGGTGAGAGCCATGAATTCGGAGACCCTGTCCGGCCCGACACCGAATTTTTCCCTCACATATTCCCTGTCGAGAACCCTGTCCTTCACGGGATCATAAATCTTCACCCGATCACCGACGACCTGGAGCATGTCCTTGTCGGCGGTCACGATGAAGACATCCGCGTCATCTGCAGCAGCCTTTGTCGCTATCGTGGCGAGGAGGTCATCAGCCTCATAGCCGGGCAGTTCGAATATCTTAATGCGAAAGGCGGCGATCAGCTTGCGGATGTGGGGGAGCTGCCTCGCGAGATCCCCCGGGGTCTCGGGCCTGTGGGCCTTGTACGCATCGTAGAGCAGATGTCTCTCGGTAGGAACGGGCGAATCGAAAGAGACGACGATGCCGTCGGGACGCCTCTCCCTGATAATCTTGAGGAGCATATTCGTAAAACCATAGATCGCGTTCGTCGGAAAGCCCTTTGAGTTCGTGAGGTCCTTGATCGCAAAGAAGGCGCGATAGACATAGGAATTCCCGTCGATGAGGTAGAGATTCATAAGAGAGATTATAACCCATCCGTCCCAAATTGGAAAATGAACGGAGTGATCCGAAATGACCACTCCACGGTCAGATTCGAACGCTGACGCGAGCCCTAATCCCTTCTCTGCAAGGACGGCGGGCACTGATTCGGCGACAGACCGTGCAGCGGATAGTGCCTGCCGTGTGCGATCCCCGTTTTCAGGGCGGCCTCAGAGACCGCATGGGCTACCGCAGCGACTACCTTCCTGTCGAAGATGCTCGGCAGGATGTAGTCTTCATGGAGCTCATCATTTTTTACGGTGTACGCGATGGCCCTCGCTGCCGCGAACTTGATCTCCTCGTTCACCCCCTTTGCTTTCACATCGAGGAGCCCCCTGAATATCCCGGGAAAGCTGAGCATGTTATTGATCTGGTTGGGATAGTCGGAGCGGCCCGTGGCAAGGACCCTCACGAGAGGGAGGGCATCTTCGGGCGCTATCTCCGGGTCGGGATTGGCAAGCCCGAAGACGACGGGTTCCTTTGACATCCGCAGGATATCCTCCCGCGATATGAGGTTGGGAGCTGACAGCCCGATGAAGGCATGAGCCCCTTTCAGGGCATCGGAGATGCTCCCCTTCACCTTCCTCGGATTCGTCCTCTTCGCGAGCTTCCTCTTGTAAGGATTCATGTCCTGTCTTCGCCCGGGATAGATCGCACCGTGTCTGTCACAGACGATGAGGTCTTTCACCCCGAATGATGAGAGGATGAGGGCCGTTGCAGTGCCCGCTGCTCCGGCACCGGAGACCACTACCCTGAATTTCTTTATATCCTTCTTGAGGAGCCTCGATACGTTGATGAGGGCCGCGAGGACGACGACGGCCGTTCCATGCTGGTCGTCATGGATAACGGGGATATCGAGTTCCCTCCGCAGTCTGTCCTCTATGACGAAGCACCTCGGTGCCGAGATGTCCTCCAGGTTGATGCCTCCGAATGCCGGAGAAATATTCCTCACCGCACTGATGATCTCTTCGGGGTCCTTGGTCTTCAGGGCTATGGGAAAGGCGTCGATATCGGCAAACTCCTTGAGGATCATCGCCTTGCCTTCCATAACGGGCATGGCGGCTTCGGGACCGATGTCCCCGAGGCCGAGGACTGCGGTGCCGTCGGTAACGACCGCCACGGAATTTCCCTTCATCGTATAGCGGTAGGCGTGTTCCCTATGCTCGTGGATATCCATGCAGACCCGTGCCACGCCCGGAGTGTAGACCTTCGAGAGGTCATTCCTGTCTCTCACCGGGATCTTGTTGTGGATCTCTATTTTGCCTCCCTCATGGGCGAAGAACGTGCGGTCCATTACCCTGAGGACCTTTACGCCCTTGATGCCCTTTATCGATTTGACGATCTCTTTCTCATGCCCCGTATCCCGCGCATTGACGGTAACATCACGGACCAGCTTTCCCTTCTCGACGCGGACGATATCGACTGAACCGAGGTCTCCACCGGTCTTGCTGATGGCTGTAGCTATCTGGGCGAACATTCCGATACGGTTTTCTATCTCGACCCTGATCGTCAGACTGTAACTGGGACTGGGAACACGAGCCATTTGTCACTCCTCCCCGCGCAGGATAATATCTTGTCTATTATCTCACAGCGCAGGGAATTTTAAAACTCCAAAAATTGATTTGTGTCGTTGCAAGATGATAATGTCATAGGTATCTGC
>DASPUT010000070.1 GCA_035622735.1 Thermodesulfovibrionales bacterium
ATCATCGGAACCTTTCCCTGTTGCTTCTGCGTTATAGTAAGAGGGATGGGATACTATGAATTCACCATTGCGGTAGCTGATGAATCGAGAGAGGCCCTCACGAACAGGTTGACGGAGATGGGCTGTCTCGGCTCCTTCGAACGAGACGGAGCGATGGTCGCCTATTTCCCGGATACGATCGATCTCGGCAGAATCAGAGACGGGTTACTCTCCTTTCAATCAATCCTCAGGGAGTCGGGACTGAGTCACGATCTCTCATTCCACGAGGTGACCCTCTCTGAAAGGGACTGGAACGAAGCATGGAAAAAGACCTTTCGTCCTCTCGATATCGGCGAAAATCTGACGATTCTTCCTCCTTGGGAAGAGGAAAATCCTCTCCGCATCAATCTTATCATCGACCCGGGCATGGCCTTCGGTACAGGTCACCATGAAACGACGAGGAGATGTCTCATGCTCATAGAAACGGTATCGAGAGAAGGAGCCTCCCTGAACCATCGCAGCAGAACAGGAGGCCTTACCAGGTTTCTCGACGTCGGCACCGGCACGGGGGTCCTCGCTGTGGCAGCCTCAAGACTCGGTTATCACGAAGTAATAGGCCTTGACACGGACCCGCTTGCCCTTGATGCGGCGAGGCGGAATGTAGAGCTGAACGGCCTCCGCAACGTTCAGATACGCGCAGGCAGCATCTCCGATGTTCGTGCCCCCTTTGACGTGATAGCGGCGAACCTCATATCGGAGGTTCTTATCGGAATCGCCGCGGACGTCGCGTGCCGTCTCAAGCCCTCGGGGCTCGCGATCTTTTCCGGCATGCTCTCAGGTCAGGAAAATGATGTCATAGAGGCGATAGAAAGAGCGGGGCTGACTGTTAGGGAAACACTCATGGATGAACGATGGGTGTCACTTGTCCTTGTTCATCGGGGCTGAAGGCGTCCTCATCGTATCAGCAGCCTGAAGAGATTCAGGAAATTGAGCCTCCAGCCCTTTATCGGCCAGTCGAGCTCGTGCTTGTCGCAAAGCGAATCGAGGTTATTGAAGCGGAGAACCTCTCTCTTCGTTGCTTCATCTATCCGGCCTGAGCCGTCGATGCGATCGATGAGGAACTTCGCCTTCTCGATGTGTTTCCGTATCATCGCCGCATTCTTCTTGCCGATGACCCGATACCGTTCCTTTATGTCGACGAGCTTGAGCGCCCCGTCATAGGTGGCCCTCACGATATCATCCCTGTTCATCCAGTCGGTCTCGTAATTAAGGGTGTATTTCCAGCTCGGCAGAAGCATCGCCTCCCTATGCTCCCTGAGGGTCTTGGCGGAGAGGCGGTAGCCGAACTTTTCCGGCTCTTCAAAGATGCTGCTGCCTGGGTCTATAAAGGGCGCGAGAGGTGCTATCATGGGAAGAAGACGCTGCGTAGATCCGAATTTCCGGAGGAGTTCTTCGCAGTATCCGACCGTCTCCATGACCGAGTCGTAATCCTGATAGGGCAGACCGACCATGAAGAAGACATCGATCCTCTTACAGCCGACATCGAGGAGCGTCCCTATCATCTGCTCCAGCTCCCTGTTTTCGTAGTGCTTCCCGAAGGTCTTCCTGACCCTGATATCATGCGATTCCGGTGATACCTCGACATTAAAGTTTTCGAGACAATCGGCAACCTTCCTGATGAAGTTTTCGGGGGGAGGAGTGAAGAATTCGACGGTCACCTCATTCTTTATGTGGTACTTCTTGACCGCATCGAGAAATCGCGTTGCGTAATCCTGGCCGGCCTGTAGAAAGTCCCCTATCACCATGACCGGAGCTCCCGTATACTCGGAGATTTTTTTGATGTCCTCTGCCAAAAGCTCCGGGGGCCTGAAGCACGGTTTTTCTCTCAAGCAAAGCCTCTTAAAGGATGAAAGGGAACCGGCGCAGGAAGCACAGTTATGGCTGCACCCCCGGCACTGAAATACCGCTGTCACGGGATAGGTAAGCCAGTATTTGAACGGGATATACCCGGAAGGGTCCCGGTATTTTATCGCCATTTTGAGGAGGTGAAGGTAATCGAAATGGATGTAATCAAGGGCCTCAGGCCTATTCGAAAACTCGTTCGTGAGCACCTTTCCGCTACCGTCCCTCCAGACAAGGTTCGGCACGCGGTCAAAGCCGGTACCCGCCTTTATCGCCTCCATGAGCATCCGGAGAGGCTCCTCAGCGGAATCGCCGAGCACGATGAAATCGATGAAGGGATAGTCTGCCATGATCTCAGCGTGATAATAGGTGGCAGAGAATCCGCCGAGAATGATCGGCTTTTCGGGATGGTGTTTCTTGAGCAGTTCCGCGAGGCTCAGGCTCCCGTCGGCATGGGGGAGCCAGTGGAGGTCGATGCCGAAGGCGAGCGCGTCGAGTTTCTTTATGAATTTTTCGGGATTGAAGGATTCGGACCTGAGCATCTTCATCGCGAGATTCACGATCCTCACCGGTATCCCGTGACGATGAAGGTAGTCGGAAATCGTGAG
>DASPUT010000071.1 GCA_035622735.1 Thermodesulfovibrionales bacterium
AGGGCGTCGATGCCCTGCTCTACAGAGAAGGGTTTAAGGGCATCAAGAATGGCGGGTATAGGCGCCTGGAGTTCTCATGGGTACTTGAAGACAATATCCCCGTACAGAGGATTGTTGAGCTGGTGGGTGGAAGGCTTTACAAGCGATACAGGATTTATGAGAAGGAGCTGTAGAGGCTAGGCCTCGTAAAGTCGCTCTCGAATCTACATCCGCCGCAGTACTAAGACCGCATTCACCCCCCCGAACCCATAAGAGCTTGATAGTGCGAACTCTATTTCTGTCTTCCGTCTTTCAGTCACGATATTTATATCACATGCGGGATCTCTTTCATCGAGGTTGATGGTCGGAGGAATGATCCCGTCCCTCAGTGCCATAAAGGTGAATGCAACCTCCATGGAACCCGATGCGGCAAGCATGTGACCAGTCATGGATTTTGCGGCACTCGTTTGTATCGCTGATGATCTCCTTCCGAAGACTCTCCGCATCGACTGAACTTCCGCCAAATCCCCGACGGGCGTACCCGTCCCATGAGCGTTCACATAACTCACCTCATGAGGAGCGATGCCTGCCTCCTCGATCGCCATGATCATCGCCGCGGCCTCTCCTTCCGGATCGGGCCTGGTCATATGGTAAGCGTCTACCGTGTTTCCATATCCCACGATTTCACCGTAGATTCTTGCGCCCCGTCTTTTGGCATGGGTTAACTCTTCCAAGACAAGGATGCATGCACCCTCTGAAAGCACAAACCCGTCTCTCTTCATATCAAACGGCCTTGGCGTTTCCGGTATCCCGTCGAAGCGGACGGGGCGTCCTGACAACGCCCCTGAACTCCCATATCCGGCAATACAGAGCCGGCACAGAGGCGCCTCGGTGCCGCCGGCCATGAGCAGCGGGATGGAGCCAGATTTGATTATTCTGAACGCCTCGCCAACTGCGCTTGCGCCCGAGGCACAGGCATGAGAAATCCCGAGACAATGCCCTTTGATCCCCAGCTTCTGGGCCACATATGATGCAGCCACGCTTACCGTCGAAGAGGGCATCACATACGGAGAGGTGCGAGAAAGACCTCGTTTGAACTCTCTTTCGAGAGTACTGACACCGCCCCTGCTCGAACCGATGACCACGCCGGCTGTAAGAGGGAGAGGGCGTCGATCACCCGATGCTACGGCGAGGAAGTCCAGCCCCGAATCTTCAACAGCCATTAGGGCAGCCGCTACCGCGTACTGCACAAAGGGATCGAGCCTCCTCGCCTCTTTGGGGGAAAGATACGTTAGGGGGTCGAATCCGCGCAGCTCGCCTGCCGTCTTCCAGGGGAACTCCGAGATATCGATCCGCGTTATCTCTCCGATGCCGGACCGCCCCGCCATGAGGGCATCCCACGACTGCCTGAAGGTATTGCCGAGCGGACTTACAGCACCTATCCCTGTCACAACGACTCTCGTCACGATCACCTATGATACCACAGCGTGGCGAGTAAGCTGCGTGCCATTTTCATGCATTTTATGATAGTATTTATAAACACTTGAGTCCGGCATTGATAGGCGAGATCTTAAAGAAGAAGCGTGAGGCGTTGGGTCTTGACCTCAAGGAGATTGGGGCGAGCCTGAGAATACGGAATGAGTATCTCCAGGCATTGGAAGAAGAGAACTTCGAAAAACTGCCTCCCGAGGTTTATATAAGGGGATATATCAGGGAATACGCAGATCTCCTCGGCATCGATCCGGAACCGCTCATCAGCGCGTATGCGAAACAACAAAGCACGCCGCACGGTGAGATCCAGCCGGAACCTTCGCCTCAAAAAAAGAGTAATCTTTTCCCGCTGATTCTGTTTATCCTGTCCGGGGCAGTCATCGTTTCCGCGATCTTCATGCTTTTTGTGAGAACGAAAGAGGCGCCGGTGGGGGGGAATGCAATCGTCCACATTTCTCCCCCGGTTCAGACGCAACCCGAGCAGAAGTCCGCAGAAATCTCCGACCTACCCTCAGATCGTAAGAATGAGGAGGATAAGCCTTCCGGGGTTACTCCCAAGCAATACGTCCTTCAAGTCTCTGCTACTGATGTTACCTGGTTGCGCATCGAACTGGACGATGGAAAATCTGAGGAAGTACTCTTGAAACCAGGGGAATCAAAAGACTGGACCTCCAAAGAAGGATTCGGACTTAAGATCGGAAACGCGGGAGGGGTCAGACTGATCGTAAACGGAGAAGATATGGGGACCCCCGGCAATAAGGGGGAGGTCGTGAAGCTACGGTTTCCTAAAGGAGAATCTCCGGAAAACGCCGTCGACAGGTGACCGTGGGGCAGAGCATAGCAGTACCACTTCAGATGATTCATGAGAGAAGTGCGATATCGAGACCTACCTGTCTGGAAGGACTATCCGGACAGATGACCTGATCTGACTCGCAAGAGAGAGCCTATGTCGCGGTTTTTCCTCTGCAGCATCAGTAGGCACAGAACCGGAAAGACCGTTTTCAGCCTTCAGCAGCCCCTTATCGTTATAATAGGAGGGCGAGATGAAATCTGTCTTGACGATAGCCGGTTCTGATCCGACGGGAGGAGCAGGACTACAGGCAGACTTGAAGGTCTTCAGGGCCTTCGGTGTGCAGGGGTTTTCCGTCCCTGCGGCCCTTACCGCACAGAATACGACCGGTGTCGAAACTGTTCTGCCCGTTGAGAAAGATTTTTTTATCCTCCAGATGGACGTCCTCCTGCGGGACCTCCGTCCTGACGCATTGAAGACAGGCCTGCTTTACAGCGTCTGGGCGGTCGAGGCGATTGCCGAAAAAATGAGGATCTACTCCCTCAGCAACCTCGTCGTCGACCCTGTCACCGTCTCTTCAACGGGTGCGATTCTTGTTGACGAAGGAACCCTCGACAGGATCAGGGATCTCCTCTTTCCCCTCTCCCGGGTAGTCACCCCGAACATCTACGAGGCTTCCGTGCTCACCGGTATAAATATCGAAAACGAAGGAGACATGGAAAAGGCAGCTGTGAGACTCAAAGAGATGGGCCCCGAGGTAGTGGTAATAACGGGGGGGCATCTCGATGATGTCACCCTCGATCTCTTTTATGACGGAACCGGTTTTTATAAGGTGGAGGCATCCAAGATCAAGGGTGAATACCATGGGACAGGTTGCGCCTTTTCGTCTGCCATTGCTGCCTCTCTTGCCTTGGGACGTGAACCCCTAGAATCTGTGAGAAGGGCAAAGGAATTCGTGACTGAGGCGATTCGAAAATCCTCCCATCCCGGTAAGGGCATGGGGCTGCTCGGCCTGTAATGTCCAAGATAAGGACCTTCTACCAGTGTCAGGCCTGTGGCTATTCCAGTCCGAAGTGGCTCGGCAAGTGTCCTGACTGCGGGGCATGGAATACACTCGTCGAGGAGAAATCCTTCGGGGGTTCATCCCGCTTATCCCGTTCGCAGCCGGCAAGATCCCGTCCGCAACCCCTCAGCGCGATATCAGGAGGAGGCAGTGAAAAAAGGGTTCTGACGGGGATTGCCGAACTGGACAGGGTTCTCGGCGGAGGAGTTGTCGGAGGTTCCGTGATCCTTGTCGGTGGAGACCCGGGGATCGGGAAATCGACGATCCTCTTACAGGCGGCCGCGAAACTTTCTGCCAGGTCGGGCAAAGTTTTTTACGTCTCCGGCGAAGAATCGCCCGAACAGATCAAGCTTCGGGCCGAGCGGATGTCCATTGAGTCGGATAATATTATCCTCCTTGCGGAGACGAACCTTGAAGGGATATTGCATGCTTCTGAAGATTTATCGCCGGGAACTATCGTTATAGATTCAATACAGACTATGTATACGGAAGATCTCGTGTCTGCGCCGGGATCAGTGGGACAGGTGAGAGAATGTGCGGCGAAACTGGTCTCCTTTGCCAAGCGGTCCGGCATCTCTCTGTTCATTATAGGGCATGTCACG
>DASPUT010000072.1 GCA_035622735.1 Thermodesulfovibrionales bacterium
ATCTCAAGGTCTCTGGATGGGGGTTCCTCATCGGAACGCCGTTTTCGGTCTACGCACTGATCACACCGTCTCTTCCCCAGTGCATGGCCGCGATCGCTGTCGCAGAATTCTTCCTCTTCCTGAATACGGGACCGTTGAACACCGTGATCGTTAATGTCACGAGTCCTTCGATGCGCGCGATGGCCTTTGCGGTCAATATCTTCTTCATCCACGCCCTGGGAGACGCAGTATCACCGACCATCCTGGGATTGCTCTCCGATCACTGGGGATTAAGGAACTCCCTACTCATAACACCATTCGCAATCCTCCTGGCAGCGCTTCTATCGTTGCTCTGTACCAGGTTCGTCGAAAAAGACAGCGGGCTAGTGGATTTGCACCCGGTTAACAGAATCAGAGCCTCCTCCTGAACAAGACAAAAAACCGCTCCTTGACCCTTTCCAGGAAGGGTCGTTGTCTCCAGACCTTCTCTATTATCTCGAAAGAATGGACGGCGTCTTCCGCAAAGACTTCTGTCATCTCCCTACCGAAGCCTTCATCGAGTATGCCGACGTTCCCTTCGTCATTCCACCGGAGAGACTGGAAGTCGAGGTTTGCAGAACCGACGATGCTCCAGCAGCCGTCAAAAACGTAGCTTTTTGCATGCAGGACCTCGCCCTGATACGTAAATATTCTTACCCCGGCCTTCAGCAGCCTCGTGAAGAACGCTCTCCCCGTGTGGTACGCGGCAGGGACATCGCTCTTCCCCGGGAGGAGCAGCTTCACCTCAACCCCTCTCTTCACCGCCTCTTCCAGGGAATCAAGCATCCTCCTGCTTGGGGTGAAATAGGCTGTCGTAAGTAATACGCTCCTTCGGGCGTGGTTGATGCTGTAATAGAGGAGTTTTCGCATCTTTCTTCTTCCCTTCGAGGACGAAGCAAAGATGGTGATAACCGGAAGACCTCTTGCACGGTCGTGAACCGCTGATGATCCAGGGATCTCAAGAACATCTATCGGTTCGCCCCGCCACGTCTGCCATGTCTTGACGAAGCGAAGGAACAGCTCACGTGCAACCGGACCCTCGACGAAGATACCCGTATCCCTCCATGCGGTATGCCTCATCCTGAGATGAAATCCTCGGTATTCGTTCGCTATGTTCAACCCGCCGGTAAACGCCCTGATCCCGTCGATGATGACCAGTTTCCTGTGGTCCCTGTGCGCATAATGGAAGGGAGACGACCACCGGAAGGGCCTCGAGGCCCTGATCCGTATCCCCGCATCCCTCAGTTCATTCCAGAAAGCCTTCGGCGTCCCGAAAGAACCGAAATGGTCATAGAGGACATAGATCCTTACCCCTTCTTCCGCCTTCTTCCTCAGAATACCGGCAAGTTCCCTGCCTGTTTCATCATTCCGGAATATATAGAAATGGAGACATACGACGTGACGGGCATGCTCTATGCCCCTGAAGATGGCGTCGAAAGACTCTTTCCCCTTGTACAGGATGCGGACCGCATTGTCGTCCACAAAGGAGCCGCCGTAAATCTTCTCTATCGTCTCTCTCTGAAAGGTCATGCTCGTCGAATTGATCGCGGGCCACCCGCGGGAAAGGAATCTCCCGCCGCGTTGATTCCCGACCAGAAGTGACTCCAGCCCTTACTCATCGAGAATCCATTTCCCCCTTCTTGTAGGTCTCTGCAGGGCCTCCTTCACCATCTCCGTGAAAAACTTCCTCGGAATTTCCCTGGCCCCGAAACGAATGAGATGCCCCGTCGTCACCTGACAGTCGATAAGGGTAAACTTCCACCTCATCAACTGCCGCACGAGAGTTACGAGCGCCACCTTTGAAGCGTCTGCCTTAAGAGAAAACATCGACTCTCCAAAGAAGACGGAACCCAACGCCACCCCGTAAAGCCCGCCTGCTAACATGCCGTCCTGCCAACTCTCCACCGAGTGGGCGTATCCCGCCTCGTGAAGCCCGATGTAAGCATCGATCATTTCACCGGTGATCCAGGTGCCTTCAGCCCTGTCCCTCCGGATGTCAGCGCACCGCCTGATAGTCTCCTCGAAAGCAGTGTCGGTGGTCACTGTAAAGATCCCTTTCCGCATCGACTGCCTGAGACTCCTCGA
>DASPUT010000073.1 GCA_035622735.1 Thermodesulfovibrionales bacterium
TCGATCATCGAAAGAGCGATTCTGTCTTTCACCGAGCCGCCCGGGTTCTGTCCCTCGAGCTTCGCCCATATCTCCGCATAGCCGGCGCTGACCATTCGGTTAATCTTTACGAGCGGCGTATTGCCGATAAGGCTCAATATATTTCTCATGGCTATGCCTCTGTCTCTCAGTTTACCACTAGGTCTCTTTGCAATAGTCAGAGAAGTTGTCCTCCTCAGCGAACCAACGCGCCCTCATCTGCCACCAGGTCCTGAGGGATAAACGCCCCTTCCTGAACTGCCAAGTAGAGACCGAGGTGCCCCTCTTCGTCGAAACCGAATGTGAGCGTCTCTCCGCTGAGTACGGAAACCGTATATGCCAAGTCCCCCAGCTTCTCCCTCAGAGACATCAACGTTCTCTCCTCCAGGTCGTAAAGCTCAAGGATATCGACAATATCCTCGAGGTCCCCCGTGTTGTAAGATTCCAGGAGAATCCTGTCAGGGTACCTCCCGAGAGGCAACCGCTCTTTGGCTTTCCTGATCTGATGCCTCAACCTTTCCAAGCAGAGACCATAAATCTTTACCGAATCATCCATGTCTTTGCACGCTCCTTCTGAAGTTTCATTGGAAAAAGCAATCCTCATGCCAGGTCCTTGACCATCGAAATTGCAGGGCTATGGGATGAGGTATCCCATCCGATGATTACTTTTTGCTCATGGTGATTACAATATAACCGCGTCGTCGTCCGCAACCGCAACGGTTTTCGGCTGGGTTGTGCTTCCCTAATGGAAGGGCTGTGATATGATTTTAAATAGAAGAAGTTGCAACCGTTCTCAGAATGAGATACATGAGGAGGTCATCATGAAACTGGTGAATGCCGTCGTCAGGACAACGTCTCTTGAACGTATCGTGAAATCCCTTGAAACCTTAGGCATAAGACAACTGACGATATTGGAGATTAAGGGGGTCGGCGAACAGGCACAGGTATTCACCTCTTATTCGGTCTATAAGATGATACAGATGATTATTCCCGATGAAAGCGTAAACGAAATTAGCAGCGTAATCCTTGACAATGCCCACACCGGTCTTGCCGGTGATGGATACATCGCTGTGCTGCCGATCGAGAGCCTCATAGACATACAGACCATGGAAAAGATCGGGTGACCGTTCGCCGGATAGTGTTCGCGAATTTCTCGACCTCATGTGCATGCCGCCGCTACTCCACGGTAATTCATAGTATCTCCATCTTTTATTCATAAGTTCTTCATTTTATCGATGCTAATCTACGAGTGACATTATCTATCTGCGAAGGAGGTGCGGTGAATGCGGGAAGTGCGAGCAACGGATTATTCGAAATGCGAGCCATTCTTCTGTTGACAAGCGGGCAGCCGTATGGGATATTTGTGTAGGTCAATCGCGATGCGATGACTTTTCCGAACAAAGTTGTTGGAAACTATTGATTACGATAAATCCGGAGGTTAGAGATGAAAAGGTTTTTAGCAGCAGCTTCAGTCCTGCTCCTTCTCGCAGGCGTGGCATATGCGAAGGATTATGAGGTGGCGAAGAAGGCCGGCGACTATAGTGTCGTTGTGAGGATAGACAAGAATCCGCCTGTTGTCGGTGATAACAATGCCACCGTCGAGATTAAGGACGCTTCGGGCAAGAATGTGACCGACGCCAAGGTGTTGATCGATTATTCAATGCCCGCGATGCCGGGGATGCCCGCGATGAACTATAAGGCCGACGCTGAATTGAAGGGGAACGAATACAAGGCAAAGATGACCCTCTCGATGGCCGGCTCTTGGAACGTGACGATTAAGATCGCAAGGGCGGGAAAGACTTCTTCGATGAAGTTTACGATTGATGCGAAGTAAGAGGGCATGAAGACAGAGGAATACAGAGCACAGATCAAGGCCCCGCGGGGACGTCTCAGAGAGGTTGCGATTGGTGTTCTGTTTTCCCTCTTCCTGTTTCTGCACCCGGCCGATGCTTCCGATGAGGTCCTGAACCTGCAGGACCTTATCAGTGAGGCGCTGAAGAACAACCACGAAATCCTCATCTCGGAAACGAAGACCGCTGCGTCCGGATTCAGGATTCCGCAGGCAAAGAGCCTCCCTGATCCCCTTTTTACGTTCGGTTACCAGAACGAAGGGTTCAAGCAATACACGTACGGAAAAGATCAGATGTCGTGGTATACGTTTTCCGCCTCTCAGACGATCCCCTTCCCGGGAAAACTCTCGCTCAAGGGTGAGATGGCGTCGCAGGAAGCCGAGGGCTTCAAGGCATCTTACCTCGGGACAAGGCTGATGACGATAGAGAAAGTGAAGGAGCTCTATTACGACCTCTTCCTCGCTTACAAGAACATCGATCTCATCAGGGACAGGTCCGTTCTCTTTTCGAGGATAGAGGATGCGGCGACAGCCCGGTACTCAGCCGGGATGGGCGTGCAGCAGGAGGTCCTGATGGCGCAGACGGAGAAGTATATGCTCCTCGAAAAAGAGGAGATGCTGAAGCAGAAGATACAGTCCGTTGAGGCCATGCTCAATACCACGGTAGGCAGGGATGTCACATCTCCCCTGGGCAGGCCCGTCGAGCCGGTCAGGACGGAGCTGTTCGTGACCATGGATGAGCTTTTGAAAACCCATATCGAACATTCGCCCTTCGTAAAGGAGAAGGAGCGGATGGTCGCTGCCGCAGAGGCGAAGGTGAAGATGGCTGAAAAAGATTACTATCCCGACTTCACGCTGACAGGCAGCATAATGCCCCGGGCGGGAGACTTCCAGGATATGTGGAGTCTCACGACGACGATCAATATCCCGATCTTTTACCAGACGAAGCAGAGGCAGGCTGTTCTGGAGGCGAAGGCACTGTTATCCACAGCCGAACACGAACTCCAATCCACGAAGATCATGCTTTCTTCAACGATCAGGGATAACTATTCAATGACGAAGACGGCAGAGAGACTCATGGGATTATACAAGGACGGTCTCATCCCCAAGACATACCAGGATTTCGAATCGGCCCTTGCAGGGTACACGTCGGGAAAGGTCGAGTCCATAACGGTCATCTCGCGGCTTAAGAGCCTTCTCGACGTTGAGACGTTATACTGGGGGCAGTTCATCGAGAGGGAAAAAGCGATAGCGAGGCTTCAGGCGATAGCAGAAACGACTGAGACCGGGGACCTGCAGAGATGAATAGGAGATACGCGGTCATCGTCATTATTTTGGTCCTCCTCTCAGGACTCATTTTCGCTCTGTCACGTACGGATTTCGTCCAGGAATCTATCGGTGGAAAGTCGCGGCATCTCACCCCGCCTTCCCCAGCCGCTCCAGCTCAGGAACACCAGGCGCATGCACCGGGGGATGAAAAGCCGAACGTCCAGCCCGGGGGGAAAGAGGCGCAGACGGAAAAGGAGGTTCCGACGATAGAAATTCCCTCGGAAAAGCAGCAGATGATAGGGGTTAAGACAACGGTGGTCGCTGTGAGACCTCTCGAGAAGATCATCAAAACTGTCGGCAAGATCGAATACGACGAGAGAAGACTGGCCACGGTGAATACCAAGGTAGAAGGCTGGATCGAGAAGCTCCTTGTCGACTATACGGGGAAACATGTGAAGAAGGGGGAGCCTCTCGCCGACATCTACAGCCCCGAACTCATCGCGACCCAGCAGGAATTCCTGAATGTGGTGAAATGGGCAAGAAAGAGCGGCGACGTCAAAGACGAAACTATCGGGAGAATGCTCTCGCGTGATGCCGAAGCGATCGTCGAGGCCGCAAAGCAGAGGCTGAGGCTCTGGGACATATCGGATGACCAGATCAGGCGTATAGAGGAGTCGGGGAAGCCCGTCA
Organism: Thermodesulfovibrionales bacterium; assembly: GCA_035622735.1. Taxonomy (NCBI): domain Bacteria; kingdom Pseudomonadati; phylum Nitrospirota; class Thermodesulfovibrionia; order Thermodesulfovibrionales; species Thermodesulfovibrionales bacterium. Next base: position 3,827 of record DASPUT010000073.1, read on the forward strand.
GAACACTCACCATTTACAGTCCCGTCGACGGATATGTCGTGCAGAAGATGGCCGTCCGGGGGATGCGGGTCATGCCCGGCGAGAAACTCTTTGACGTCGCAGACCTCTCTTCGGTCTGGATCATCTCCGACATATACGAATACGAACTCCCGTTCGTCAAGGTAGGGGAAACGGCGAGGCTCAGTCTGACCTATTTCCCCGGCAAGGAATTCTCATCGAGAATAGATTATCTCTATCCTTCCCTTTCAGGTGAGACGAGGACGGCGAAGGTGAGGTTCGTTCTCCCCAATCCCGGCGGTCAGCTGAAACCCCAGATGTTTACCAATGTCGAAGTGAGGATCAACCTCGGGAGCAGGCTCGCGATACCGGATGATGCGATAATCGATACAGGTACCCGCCAAATCGTGTATGTCGACAGGGGCGATGGAATCTTTGAGCCCCGGGAGGTAATGCTCGGTATAAGGGCAGAAGGGTTCAAAGAGGTGCTTATGGGGCTAAAGGCTGGGGAGAAGGTTGCTTCATCGGCCACTTTCCTCATTGACTCAGAGGCACAGCTGAAGGGTGTAAAGCCTCTTGAAGGACATTAGCACTGAGCACAAGATAAGCTGATATCTCATAGTCCGTAAGCTGACAACTATAATATATGATTTCCAAAATCATCGAATACAGTGCACGGAACAAGTTCATCATCTTTCTCGTGGTGATTTTTCTTTGCGCCTGGGGATACTGGGCGCTGATGAAGACACCACTTGATGCCATACCGGACCTCAGCGACACGCAGGTCATCATCTTCACGGACTGGGCGGGAAGAAGCCCCGATCTCGTCGAAGACCAGATAACGTACCCAATAACATCAACCCTCCTCGCAGCGCCGAAGGTGCAGGCGGTACGGGGATTTTCCTTCTTAGGGAGTTCCTTTATCTATGTGATCTTCGAAGAGGGGACGAACATATATTGGGCAAGGAGCAGGGTCCTCGAATATCTCCAGTCGGTGAAGAACAAGCTCCCCGCGGACGTAAACCCCGTGCTCGGGCCCGACGCCTCCAGTGTGGGGTGGGGGTTCAGTTATGCCCTCGTCGACGAGAAGGGCGGGCATGACCTCTCACAACTCCGATCCCTGCAGGATTGGAACATCAAGCTCGCTCTCGAGAGTGTGCCCGGCGTATCCCAGGTGGCGAGTCTCGGCGGGTTCGTGAAGCAGTACCAGATAGCAATTGACCCCAACCGTCTTTCTGCCTATGACGTCTCCCTTATGAAGGTCATGGATGCCGTGCGGAAGAGCAACAATGACGTTGAGGGGAGGGTCCTCGAGATGTCCGGGGTCGAGTACATGGTGAGAGGCAGGGGGTACATAAAGGGCGTTAAGGATATCGAAGACATTACGGTCGGGACGAATGGTGCCGGGACTCCCATATTCCTCCGTGATGTTGCCAGCGTGCAACTCGGCCCAGAGATACGGAGAGGACTCGCCGATCTTGACGGCAGGGGAGAAGTTGCCGGAGGGATTGTCGTTGTCCGCTTCGGTGAAAATGTCCTCAACGTCATCGAACGGGTGAAGGAAAAAATCGAGAAGGATATCCAGCCTTCGTTACCGGAAGGAATCAGGATCGTCACGACCTATGACAGGTCGGACCTGATACACAGGTCCATTCACACCCTCAAAGATGAAATCATAAAACTCTCTCTCGCAGTGAGCGTCGTCTGCATTGTCTTCCTCTTCCACCTCCCGAGCGCTCTCGTGGTGATACTGACCCTGCCGGTGGCCATCATCATGTCTTTTATCTGCATGTATTACCTCGGAGTCACTTCAAATATCATGAGTTTGGGGGGCATTGCCATCGCGATAGGAGCGATGGTGGACGCATCCATCATCATGGTGGAGAACGCCCACAAGAAGATGGAGGACTGGGTTTGTGACCGCATAAAGGGGTGCACCAGGCTGGATGTGATCATCGATGCCTCAAAGGAAGTCGGGCCGTCACTCTTCTTTTCTCTCCTCGTCATTACCGTGGGATTCTTCCCTATCTTCACCCTCCAGGCGCAGGCGGGAAGGCTCTTCAAGCCTCTGGCGTATACAAAGACCTTTGCCATGCTCTTTTCGTCATTTCTCGCCGTCACCCTCACGCCGGTGCTCATGAGTATGTTCGTGCGCGAGGACATCCCGTTCCTTAAGAGAATACCGTTCCTCAAGTACCTCTTCACCATATACCCCGAGGAAAACCATCCGGTCAGTATCATCCTGAGGAAAGCCTATGAGCCCGTAGCTCGGTTTGCCCTCCGCTTCAAGTTTGCGGTGATCCTCGTGGCCGTCATTATCGTTGCTGTGACCGTGATCCCCTACAAAAGACTCGGTTCCGAGTTCATGCCTCCCCTCTATGAGGGGTCCCTTCTCTATATGCCCGTAACGGTGCCGGCCGCATCCGTTTCCGTTGCGGGGCAGCTTCTCCAGATGCAGGACAGGATACTCATGGGTATCCCCGAGGTGTCACAGGTCTTCGGAAAGGCGGGCCGCGCTGAAACCGCGACAGACCCGGCGCCACTCGAGATGTTCGAGACCGTGGTGAACCTGAAACCGGAGAAGGAATGGCGGAAAGACATGGACGTGGAAAAGCTCAAGAATGAGATGAACGATGCCCTCCAGATACCGGGGGTCGCAAACTCTTTTACGATGCCGATAAAGAACCGAATCGATATGCTGGCGACCGGCATCAGGACACCTGTCGGCGTCAAGGTGCTTGGACCGAAGCTCGACGTGATCGAAAAAATTTCTACCGACGTGGAAAATGTCATTAAGAGCGTGCCCGGTACGAGGAGCGCGTATGCGGAAAGAGTCACAACCGGGTATTTCCTCGACATCAAGCCGAAGCGTGAAGAGATTGCGCGGTACGGCCTTTCGATGGACGATGTCCAGACCGTAGTCGCCAGTACGCTCGGAGGCATGAACCTCACAACGACTGTGGAGGGCAGAGAGCGGTATCCGGTCAATGTCCGGTACGCGAGAGAACTGAGGAATGACGTGGAGAAGATAAAGAGGATATTTGTCCCCGTGAACATGAGGAGTAACACCTCCGGCATGCAGGGCAGCGCGAAGCCGGACGGCATCGCCCATATACCCCTCGGTGAGCTTGCCGACGTGGGAATCGTGAAGGGTCCCACATCGATTAAGAGCGAGGAAGGGCTCCTCGCGAACTATGTCTATGTTGATTTCTCCGGTCGTGACGTGGGCGGTTACGTGGAAGAAGCGAAGAATAAGGTGGCATCCTCCGTGAAGTTGCCCGAGGGTTACCGGCTCCGATGGAGCGGTGAGTATGAATTCCTGGTGAAAACCCATGACCGCTTGAAGCTGGTCATCCCGCTCACAGCCCTTATCATTTTTCTACTCATCTATTTCAATACCAGGTCTGCAACAAAGACGATGATCGTCCTCCTCGCTGTTCCCTTTTCGCTTGTGGGCTCTTTTTGGCTTCTTTATTTTCTGAATTACAACATGAGCATCGCTGTCTGGGTCGGCATTATAGCCCTTGCCGGTCTCGATGCAGAGACCGGGGTCATAATGCTCCTCTATCTCGAACTCGCGTATGAAGAGTGGAGGCGGGAAGGGAGGCTGAAGTCTCCCGATGACCTCAGGGAAGCGGTAATGCACGGCGCCGTAAAGAGGATACGGCCTAAGATCATGACGGTGAGCGTCATCCTGGCAGGGCTTATACCGATCATGTTTAGTCACGGTGCGGGATCTGATGTCATGAAACGAATCGCTGCGCCGATGGTCGGCGGAGTGATTACGTCCACAATACTGGAGCTCATCATCTATCCGGCTATTTACATGATCTGGAAGGGAAGGGCGTTTCGGAAGAAAACAGCGGAAGCCTTGTAGCATTCGTTAATTCCCCTTTTCCTCTCTGGCACCTGTCATTCTCCTACGTCATGTACCCGTCGCGTAAGCTCGTTTGTCAGTGCGTAGAGAAAAATGGTAGAGTATGCCGCCGGAGGAGAATCTGCCATGTCGGTGAAGACCGGACTCGATCTGTTCGAAAAACATTGGCCAAAACGCTTCAGGGGCGCGAGGGTAGGGCTCGTGGTCCATCCTGCGTCGGTTAACAGAAATCTCGATCATGCCGCGGACCTCTTTCTCCAATCGACGAGGTGCAGATTGACCGCGCTCTTCGGTCCCCAGCACGGGATCCGCGGAGAGACACAGGACAATATGGTGGAATGGAAGGGGTTCCGCGACGGGAAGAGGGGTCTCCCCGTCTTCAGTCTCTATGGAGCGACCCGGCAACCGCGGCCTTCCGTGCTGAAAGATCTCGATCTCATCGTGATAGATCTCCAGGATGTCGGTTCACGGTATTACACATTCATCTGGACCATGGATCTTTGTATGCAGGCATGTATCGAAGAGGGCAAGCCCGTAGTCGTCCTTGACCGGCCGAACCCTCTCAGCGGAGCTGTTATCGAAGGAACGGTCCTCAATCCGCATTATGCTTCTTTTGTAGGAAACAGGCCCCTCCCGGTACGTCACGGCATGACCGTGGGGGAAATTGCATGGTATCTCAAAGATGAATTCTACCCGTCCCTCGATCTCCATATCATTTCCATGGAGCGATGGAAGCGGAAGATGTGGTTTGATGACACCGCTCTCCCTTGGGTAATGCCTTCTCCGAACATGCCGACGCTTGATTCGGCGACTGTCTATCCGGGAGCCTGCCTCCTTGAAGGCACGCTCCTCAGTGAAGGCCGCGGAACGACAAGGCCCTTCGAGATATTCGGTGCGCCCTTCATAGATCCCGATGCGCTCATAAAGGAGCTGAAGCAGTTCGGGCTTCCCGGTGTCGCCTTCAGGCCGATTTTTTTCGAGCCGACCTTTCAGAAGCATTCGTCAAGGCTCTGCGGCGGAGCTCAGATACACGTTACGGACAGGAGCCGTTTCAGACCTTTCAAGACAGGTGTCGCTGTGCTGAAGGCGGTCCATGACCTCTATCCCGCCCGCTTCCGATGGAAAAACCCTCCCTACGAATATGAGAGAGAGAAGATGCCTATCGATATTCTTGCCGGCACGGATAAGCTCAGGAAGGGGATAGAGAAAGGCCGGAGCCTAACGTTCATGGAGGAATTGTGGAGAGAAGAATGCCTCCATTTTCAGAAGACAGTGAGAAGAAGATTCTTGCTTTATGGCTGAACCGGTCAATATATTCATCCCTGCCGCGGGCTTGGGTGAAAGATTGAGGCCGATAACCTATGAGATTCCCAAGCCCCTTCTCCCCATTGCCGGCAGACCGGTCCTCGCAATTATCCTCGAAAGGCTTGCGTGCCATGCCAAACGTTTCGGGATGAACCTTCATTACAGGAAGGATGATCTTCAAGCGTGGATAGAGAGTTCAGCATTCCGTGAAGGGATCGTCCTCTTTCCCGAAGAGCCCCTCCTCGGTACGGGAGGCGCGCTGAAGAACGCAGAGGGCCTCCTCTCGGAAGGCGTGTTTCTCGTCCATAACTCAGACGTACTCTGCGACATGGACATCGAGAGACTCATCGAAGTGCACCGATCTTCGGAAAACGTCGTGACGCTTGCTGTTCACGATTTTCCGGATTTCAATACTGTTGCGGTTGACGGGGATGGTTTTCTGAGGGGTGTCGGAGTCTCCCTAATTCATGATCAGGGCGAAACGAGACGAGTCGCCTTCACCGGCATAGCTGCCTACAGCCCCGACTTCCTGAAATTCCTTCCCAAAGGCGTATCGAGTGTCGTGGATGCCTGGTTGTATGCTCTCAAGTCAGGCATGCGAATCGGAACCCATGATGTGAGCGGCTGTTACTGGAGCGACATCGGGACCCCGTCTGCGTATGCTGCAGCTGTCGTCGAAGCCATGAGGGCAGATGGCGAGATTGTCTACATCCATTCCACGGCAAGGGGCTGCCGTCATGTTGCAATGGACGGATATGTCGTGATGGAGGAAAAATCATCTGCAGAGCACGGCGTCTCGCTGAGAAATTGCATCCTTTTACCGGGGTCGCGCCTGACCGCGGGCGGATCCTTTGAGAACAGCATCATCGGCCCCGCCTTCGAAATACCTCTGAAAGAAGGGGAGATGCTCTCACCGTCGGGAGATGGCAATATCATTCCTATCGGTTCGGGAGGATCGGAAAGGAAGTATTACCGCTTGCGCGAGGGGAAGCGTTCCTCCGTGCTCGTGCAGTTTGGTAGCGGCAGTGAGGATTTCGATCGGCACATCGCATATACTGACTTCTTCCGGAGATATAGCGTCCCTGTTCCCGCCCTCCTGAGGCTGGATAGGGAACGGGGGGAGGCTGTTTTCGAAGACCTCGGGGATCTTTCGCTCTATGGCTGGCTCAAATGTCCGCGTTCTGTAGAAGAGACCCTCAGGCTCTACCGGAAGGTTCTGGACATCGCAGTCACGATGCATACTGATGTCACTGATCACGTCGCTGAATGTCCCCAATTAACGGAGAAGCTTTTTGACTATGACCATCTGCGGTGGGAGACGGGATATTTTGGGGAGAACTTCGTTTTAGGGCTGAGAGGCATGAGGATGAAAGACAGTTCCCTGCTCGAAAAGGATCTTCACCTGCTCGCGAGGAAGGCGGATTCTCTTCCCAAGACCGTGATCCACAGGGATTTTCAGAGTCAGAACATCATGGTAACGAAGGTAGAGATACCGAGAGTCATCGATTATCAGGGGGCAAGAATCGGTCCGCCGGCTTATGACATCGCCTCTCTCCTCTGGGACCCCTATTACCGTATCCAGGAAACGCTGAGGGAAAGGCTGTTGGATTATTATGTCGGGCGGATGGAGGCGAAGGGCGCCTCAGGGTTCGATGAAGAGACTTTCAGATCGGCCCTTCTTCCCTGCCGCCTCCAGAGACATATGCAAGCCCTTGGTGCGTACGCCTTTCTTTCCGTCGTGAAGGGGAAAAGATATTTCCTGAAGCATGTGGAGGAAGGGGTAAGACTTCTCAAGGAAGACATCGAGGCCGCAAGGGAAGAGTATCCATCCCTGTATGAAGTGGCTTCGCAATTATAGCAGGAATAACAGAGGATCGTTGCAATGACGAATCGGAATTACGTTCTCCTTCTCCTCCTTTCGGTCAACCTCCTGAACTATATCGACAGGCAGGTGCTCTATGCTGTCTTCCCCCTTATTAAAGCAGATATGAGGCTGTC
>DASPUT010000074.1 GCA_035622735.1 Thermodesulfovibrionales bacterium
TTCGTCCCTGAGCGCTCACGGGCGGGCAAACAGGTCGTTCGCAAAGCGGCCAGGGAACTTACGATAGCCCTCGATCCGGCGGTAAAGAAATATACGCTCAGCTTTACCCGGCCCACGCTCCATGACATGACGACCGGCGACTACGAGCGGGTCATCAAGGCGCTGGAGGATGACTATGGCCTCAAGGGCGTTACCTTCGATTTCCTTGCCCTGAGAACCCTCCAAGACGCACTGAGAGAAGGCAATTGGACGGCGACGTTCACGGTCTGGATGGGCAGGGAGATCATAAAGGTCGAGCCCGGTCATGTCGATGTCTGCTACGGGCTCGCCGTCGACATAGGGACAACGACGTGCGTCGGATATCTCTGTGATCTCAGCACCGGCAAGGTAATCAATACCGAGTCGATGATGAATCCCCAGGTGCCGTACGGCGAAGACGTCATGTCACGGATAACCTATGCAATGACGAACCCGACGGGTCTCGAAACGATGCAGAACGCCATCATAGCCGGACTGAACGAGATCATCGAGAAGGTCGTTATCGAAATCAAGAAGGACGGTCCCCACCCGGGATATGAAATAGACGACCTCACCATCGTCTTCAATACGGCGATGCATCATATCTTCCTCGGATTGAATCCGGTCTACATCGGACGCTCGCCCTTCATCCCTGCGGTTCAACGCTCCCTGAACATCAAGGCGAGGGACCTCGCTCTCAAGATAAATCCCGCAGGCTATATCCATGTGCTGCCGATAGAAGCCGGTTTCGTCGGAGCGGACAACGTGGGTGTTCTCATAGCCCAGGAACAGTATTTCCAGGATGAGATGGTGCTCGTCATCGATATTGGGACGAACGGTGAACTTCTCCTTGGAAACAAAGATAGGGTCTGCTCCACTTCCTGCGCGACGGGACCCGCCTTTGAAGGAGCACAGATAAAGTTCGGCATGAGGGCTGCGCCGGGGGCAATCGAAAAGGTGAAGATCGATCCGGTGACTAGGGAACCCCAGTATAAGGTCATCGGAAAGGCTGACTGGCACACCCACATAGAAGGCAAGATCAACGCCAAGGGCATCTGCGGTTCCGGAATCATTGATGTCATTGCCGAAATGTTCAAGGCAGGCATCATCGACAAGACCGGCAAGTTCGTGATGAACCTCGGGACCAACAGGGTGAGGCCGGACGTGGACGGGAAACCCGAGTACGTTCTCGCTTGGGCTGAGGAGACATCGATCAATACCGATGTCACGGTGACTCAGGGAGATGTCCGTGCGCTCCAGCTCGCGAAGGGTGCCCTTTATACCGGAGCGAAACTCATGATGCAGAAGATGGGCGTGACGAAGCTCGACCGGGTCGAACTCGCCGGAGCCTTCGGCAGCCACATAGACAGGGAGGCCTCACTGACCCTCGGCATGTTCCCTGACGTTCCCATCGACAAGGTCATTGTCGTAGGGAATGCAGCAGGTGACGGTGCGAGAATGGCACTCCTTAACAAGGACAAACGGCGCGAGGCCGACGAACGCGCACGCTGGGTGCAGTTCGTCGAGATAGCGACGGAACCGACTTTTGAGAAGGAGTTCATGCAGGCGATGCATATCCCGCACATGAAGGACAAATATACGAATCTCAAGGCGATGCTCGAGGAACAGAAGGCCCCGATAGCGCCGAGCATAAAAGGGTAGTTTTTTGTTTCATTTCCCCCTGCCCCCTCCTTTCGGGGAGGGGGCTCTCTTTTGGGGTTTTCCTGTCAAGGCTGGCAGCGTTGAGACAGAAGATCGAGGGGAGGATGAAGAGTCTGCCCTCACTTCTGAATAGGAGCAGAAGGTCTAATGAAAACTGTCATTGCATTAGCAGCTGCTATTGTCGTTCTGATCACCGCCGCGCTCTCACCGGCCGCTCCAAAAAAGGTGCGTCTCGGTTATCTGCGCAATGACCTACATCACCTCGCCGCATGGGTCGCTATCGAAAAGGGGTTCTTCCGGGATGAGGGGGTTGCTGTCGAAGTTGCCGGCATCTTCAATGCCGGCCCTGAAGAGATGAGCGCCTTTGCCTCAAAGAGCATCGATATCGGCTATCTCGGTGTTGCTCCGAGCGCCACGGGGTCTGCGAACAAATCGGCGCAGATCAAGGCTGTTTCCCTCGCAAATGCCGAAGGTTCCGCCGTTGTAGTACGGAAAGACTCGCCGATCAGGGAAGTGAGGGACCTCGCGGGCAAGACGGTTGCGATCCCCGGCTACTCGAGCGTCCAGGATTTCTTATTGAGAAGGGCGCTCGAAAATGCCGGTGTCGATCCCGCGAAGCTACATATCGTTGCGATAAAACCTCCGGAGATGATCGCCGCGCTTGACACAAGGCAGATAGATGCCTTCATCGCCTGGGAGCCCCATCCGTCGAAAGCGGTGACCATGGGCATCGGAAGGGTGCTCATTGCATCGTCTCTCATATGGAAAGATCATCCCTGCTGCGTCGTTGTCGTCGAAGAGACATTCAGCAGGGAACATCCGGGAACGGTCACATCGTTTGTGAAGGCCCATAAGAGAGCGACTGAGTATATCAAAAAATATCCCGATGAGGCGATCCGCATCGGCATGAAATATACCGGGATGGACAGAGAAACGGTTCGCCTAGCCTTCAGGAATATCGAGTACGATTACCACATCAAGGAGGCCGACGTAAAGGAATACGCCCGTTATCTCCTCAGGTTCGGATACGTAAAACCGATGAATACCGATACCTTTACTCATGAATACCTGGATATGACGAGAATCGGAGAAGCGGCGAAGTGACCTGATCGACCGATGCGACACAAAGCGAGCGAAGGAAAAACAGTGAACCCGGTGCGGAGATTATCACGGTACCTTCCCCTCTTTCTTGTTCTTGTCATCTGGCAGGTACTCTCGACATACGGAGTCATCCCGGAAAACAGATTACCTTCCCCTTTACTCATTCTCCGCGGCATCAAGGAACTTCTTACGGACGGTCTTCCTCCGGGTTATCACCTCGCCGGACACTGCCTCGGTAGTCTGAAGCGGGTATTAAGCGGGGTGGCTGCGGCGGTATTGACAGCCCTTCCCCTCGGCATCGCCATGGGATACTCGGGAAAGGTAAGGGATTTCCTCACCCCCTTTGTCGAGATCGTGAGGCCCA
>DASPUT010000075.1 GCA_035622735.1 Thermodesulfovibrionales bacterium
GGTTCTTCGGGTTTCTCTTTCTCTTCTATCTGAGCATAGAAAAAATCATTTTCGGGAAACCGATCGGGGGGAGACCTCTTCTTCTCCTCGGCGCGCTGCTCATAATAGTAGGCATTCAGTTCATCGGCATGGGGCTTCTCGGTGAGATGATTGTGAGAGTCTATCACGAAACCCAGCGAAAACCGATCTACGTGATAAAAAAGGTCGTTGGCCCCTCAAACTGACATACCCGGAGAGCAGCGTCCCCTGAAGGCAAAGAAGATCCTTTTGGTCGCCCTCAAGCTCGTCGTCAGCGGAGGGCTCCTCTACGCGATAATCTCGAAAACCGGGATACAGAAACTTACTACGACCCTTCAGGGCATCAATGCGTTCTATTTTCTCATAGCAAGCCTGATCTATATCTCCTCGGTCTTCCTCTCCTCACTTCGGTGGCGGCTTCTTCTGTCCGAAGACTTCGCGATAGGGAAACTCTTCTCCCTCTATATGATAGGCTCATTTTTTAATAACATCCTCCCCGGGATCGTCGGCGGTGACGCGATAAAGGCCTATTACCTCTATCGGAGCACCGGGAAGAGCGGACCGGCGGTAGCCTCGGTATTCCTCGACAGGTACGTCGGTTTCAGCGCGCTCCTCGCCCTTGGATTGATCGCGTATCCCTTCGGCTTCCGCTATTTCAGGGGCTCCTATATCGAATGGACGTTGCCCTTCATCGTAGCACTCTTCATCATCGCAAGCTTCCTCACGATCGGCCTGAGACTCGGCGGGCGGATAGGTCTCCTCGGAGAATTGTACAACTATTTCTCCCTGTACAAGAGCAAGGGGCGCGTCGTCATTCAGACCTTTTCGATCTCCCTCGTGATTCAGGTGCTGAACGTATTTGCCGTTTTTCTCGTGAGCTCCGGACTGGCTGTGGCGGTTCCCCTTCTTTCTCTCTTCATATTTGTCCCCATTATCGCCACCCTGGCTACCCTGCCCGTATCGATTTCCGGTCTCGGCGTGAGAGAGGCCTCCTTTGTCCTGCTTCTCGGTTTTCTCGGGATACCCCCGATTCAAGCCACTGCTGTTTCGCTTGCATGGTTTTTGTCCGTCGCGCTAGGAAGTCTCCCGGGCCTCGTCATGTATCTGCTCTATAGACCTGCCGGAGCCCGATAACAGGGCGCGTGCAGCCCGGCTTCATAAGCCGAAGACAAATCGAATTATGCCTTGGCATGTAAAAGATAGGCTGACCCGTCAGGTCTTGTTATGTCAGTCTCGGCTTCTTTCCTCGGAACATTTGGCATTCCCGTCTGCTAAAATGATGGGGAGCAGGAAATAATGATTCTTTTAAGGAAGTCGGTACAATGGACAACGAATCGTCACGCATCCCCGGGACGCTGATTCTATTTTGGCTGCTGCTCTTTTTCTCTGTGCTGATCTGGTCTGCGATACGACCGCATGACTACTTCACGTGGTTCCTTGAAGTTCTTCCGGCTCTGTTGGGCTTGGTAATTCTTGCATCGACATTCAGGAACTTTCGCTTCACGAGGATGGCTTATTGGCTTATGCTGATACACGCCATAATTTTAATGATTGGCGGTCACTATACGTACGCTGAGGTGCCGTTATTTGACTGGCTGAGGGATATCTTCTCAATGAGTCGCAATAATTACGATAAAGTCGGTCACTTTGCTCAAGGGTTCGTGCCTGCGATCGTAATCAGAGAAATACTCATAAGGAAGTCTCCTGTGAAAGAAGGGAATTGGCTATTCTTCATCGTTGTCTGTATCTGCCTTGCATTAAGCGCCTTCTATGAGCTCATCGAATGGTGGGTGGCGGTTCTAACAGGAACAGCCGCTGAGTCTTTCCTTGGTACTCAAGGATATGTCTGGGACACACAATCAGATATGCTTCTTGCGCTTGTCGGCGCAATCGCAGCATTAATCATTCTCTCAAAACCTCATGATAGGGCACTGTCTCGACATCTCGTTACGCGCGGGTAATTTTCTTTAAAGGTTCATCCAACATCAAACATAGTTTCAAGTTTGGAGGACTGTCGTATGCGCTTTCAAAGCAACATGATCTAATTCAAAGAATTCTTGACACTTAGCTCAGTCTCGTTACATTGTTTAAGATGGTCGAAGATGCAGAAGGCAGAAGGCAGCAAGGGGGAGACTTCGCGCTAAAAAACGGAAGGTGAGATTGACGAGCCCCGCCTCATTACTTCGTGACGCAGATACCGCACAGACTGAAGAGTCGCTGTCGTTTGAGCATGAACGCAGCCCTCTGCTCTATCGAGGGCTCACTCGTAAACTCATTGACTATCAAAGTGAGCTTGGGACACAGAGCAGCTTAGTAGAGCTGCTCCAAGAACAGTATACGAAATATCTTGACCTTTTCGATCATGCGCCTGTCGGGTATTTAATCGTCGACCGTAACGGTGTGATACTTGATGCGAACCTCGCGGCTGCGGAACTTCTGGGAGTTGAAAAGGACCTCATGATAGAAATGC